>NZ_JAWOAN010000224.1:0-9378 GCF_046498525.1 Yoonia sp. | reverse complement strand
CCGCCTTTCGATGGCCGAGGTATTGGCCTGTACGGCTATGACCCAATCAAGGTCCAGCGGCATGCCGTCGTTGCGTGGTAGGTGCAGTTGCGGCAGCTGGGATGTGGTCAGTGTCGGGGATTGGGTGGTCTGCAAGGTGGCCTCCTGCGGTGCCTAATAAGCGTGGCACTTCGGCGCACTCTTGGCAAGCTTTGACCGTTTGGTCAAATACTATGTGATTTGCTGCTGCGCCGTTGCTTTTCAGGTCGGTTGAACCACCTGCTTTTGAAACTTCTGGCGGTACTGCAGCGGGGTGAATCCGTGCGCGGCCCGAAAGAGTTTGTGGAAATGCGACATGTTGGGAATGCCGCAATCGGCTGCTATCACGCTGATTGCTTCGTTGTCGGTGGTCAGCGCCCGCGCGGCATGCTGCATACGGATGCGGTTCACATAGTCGGACGGCGTTTGCCCCAGATGCTTGCGCATCATGCGGCTGACATGCGGGTGTGCCTTGCCTGCGATGGCGACAAGTCCGGCAGAGCCGTTTCGGAAGACTGCGGGCGATTTTGCGGCTGTGCAGGCTTGGCTGAGCCAGACAGGAATATCATCAGCGAAGCTTTCCGCCGTCAGTTCCGCGCAGAGTGGCAGCAGAAAGGCTTCTGCGGCCAGCGTGTCACACGGGCTGCTTTCCAACTGCACTGCAGCATGGTTCAGGGCTGCCAGTTGGCGGATGTCGCGGTGGTTCCGGACAGGTGCGCCCTTTGACCAGAACAGATGCCCGTTCACGCTCGGATGTCGTTTGGCAAGCGCCTTAACAGCGGTTGGATGAATGCAAAGCGAGACGACAAGTGCGTGTTCACCGCGCCCTTGCAGGGCATGGGCCTGACCGGGGCGGAGAAAGACAACGTCACCTTCGTCGAGTGTTTCAGCATGTTCCGGCAGATGATGACGCACGCGGCCATTTTGCACCCAAAACAGTTCGTAAAAATCATGGTCATGCAGGGTTCTTGGTCGCGTCGGCGCAAGCGTCGCACGAGTCAGGCGAATCTGCGTGCCCTTTGCAAGAATATCTGCGTGACAGAGTATCTGGGTCATAGGATCAAAATAGCACAGCAATTGCTGCAGTGCAGCAGTAAAATTCCAGAGATGCAATAACCTGTGTCTTTCGGTAATTTCCTGCCGGAGGCGCTCTGAACCTGCTGATCGAATTGATTCTGCTTCCGCTCCATCGAAGCGCGACAGATCAACGTGACAAACTGTCGGTTCCAAGTTATGGCCTGCGCCAAGTAAACCAAACGAGGTGTCTCATGGGTTTTGACCGTTCAATCAAGATAGCCCCGTCCATCCTGTCTGCCGACTTTGCCAATTTCGGCGCTGAATGCGAAGCGATCGAGGCGCAAGGTGCCGATTGGGTGCATGTGGACGTCATGGACGGGCATTTTGTGCCCAATATTACCTTTGGCCCTGCAACCTGTGCAGCGATCCGGCCGCACATCAAGGGCGTTATGGATGTGCACTTGATGATCGCCCCTGTTGATCCATATATCGAAGGGTTTGCCAAAGCCGGTGCCGATATCATCACCGCACATGTCGAAGCGGGGCCGCATATTCATCGCACCTTACAAGCGATTCGCGGTGCGGGAGCGAAGGCGGGTGTCGCACTCAACCCCGGCACGCCTGCCTCTTCGGTCGAGACGCTTCTGGATATGGTCGATCTGGTCTGCGTGATGACGGTAAACCCAGGTTTTGGCGGGCAGAAATTCATTCACAGCCAGATCGAGAAAGTGCGCGAATTGCGCGCGATGATCGGGGACCGCCCTATCCACATCGAGATTGACGGCGGTGTCGATCCGACAACCGCACCTTTGGTTACGGCGGCGGGGGCCGATGTTCTGGTGGCGGGTTCTGCCGTGTTTCGCGGTGGTTCGGTGACTGATCCTGACCCTTATGGTGAAAATATGCGCGCGATCCGTGCCGCTGCTGCCAGTTAGGACCAACTGCCAAAAGTCCCCGACCCTTGAGGGTAGGAGGCTTTTGCCAACCGTGAGTTGTTCTTAAAAGTCCACGATTGTCGCGATCCCTTTTTCAAGGGCCAGATCAACGATTGAAGAGGCAACGGCAAGATCCTGCAAACCGACGCCTGTGCCATCAAAGAGCGTGATTTCATCATCTGACGTCCGACCCGGATGGGTGCCGTTAATCACCGCCCCAAGTTCGTTCACGTCGCTTTGCCGGATCAGTCCCTCGGCGATTGCGTGCTGCGCTTCACCGATGCTGATGGATTGGGCGACCTCGTCGGTGAACACTGTGGTTTGTGCAAGCAAGGCGGCTTCGATCTCTTGTTTGCCTTTTGTGTCGGTGCCCATGCAAGCGATATGCGTGCCGTCGCTGATATGGCTCGCCATGATTGTCGGCGCAAAAGTCGACGTGATCGAGATCACGACGTCGGCTTCGACCATGCCTTCAAGGGGGACCGCTTCAAACGGGACGCCTGCCTCATTTGCGACTTTCTCGATATTCGGCAGCATTTCGGGGTGGTAGTTCCAGCCGATGACTTTCTCGAAATCGCGCTGTTCCAATGCGGCGCGCAGTTGGAAGGTCGCCTGATGGCCCGCGCCGACCATGCCCATGACTTTCGCATCCTTGCGCGACAGATGCTTGATCGAAACAGAGGAGGCCGCAGCGGTACGGAGTGCTGTCAGCAGATTGCCCCCCACCATGGCCTTGACCATGCCGGTATCGGGATCGAACAGGAAAACCGTGGACTGGTGGTTGATATGTCCATGTTTTGCAAGGTTGTTTGGCCAATACCCGCCAGCCTTCAGTCCAAGTGCCATTCCGGCTTTGTCAAATCCGCCCTTGAAGCCGTAGAGCGCGTCTTCATAGCCTATGGCTTCACGGATGACGGGGAAGTTATAGGCGCTGCCCTTGGACATCGACGCGAACACTTTCTCGACGGCATCAAAAGCGTCCGCGCGCGTCAAAAGGCCCGCGATTTCTTTTTCGGGAACGATAATCATGGTCTTTGTCTTTCTTTTGCAGCCGTTCATCCGGGCCCTTTGCGGGGCTTTTTTGTGATGAGCGACCGTTAGGGAGCGCTGGACGATTAGTAAGCTTTGCCGCGTGCGGATACGGGCCACAGCGTTTCCACCTTGCCGTTGCGTACACCCACATACCAGTCGTGCACATTGCATGTCGGGTCACAGTGACCGGGTACAAGTTTGAGTTTGTCGTTGACCTTCAACACGCCGTCGGGGTCAGCGACAACGCCGTGTTCGTCAGAACATTTGACGTATTCAACGTCTGTCCGGCCATAGATCGTCGGCAGACCGCTATCCACGGACTGGACTTTCAAGCCCGCGTCAACGATGGCTTTGTCAGCTTTGGCGTGGCTCATGACAGAGGTCAGGATAAACAGCGCGTTCTCCCACTCGCCCCGGTCGATGCGGTTGCCGTCCTTGTCGAGGATGCGGCCATAATCCGCGTCCATGAAGGCGTAAGATCCGCACTGCAATTCGTTGAACACACCAGAAGCGCTTTCAAAATAGTAAGATCCGGTGCCACCGCCGCCGACGATATCGCTTTCGATCCCTTCTGCTTTCAGCATCGCTAGTGTCTCAGCCACCTGATCAATCGCGATCTGGGTTTTGGCCTGACGCTCTTCGTATGAATCAAGGTGCTGCATTGCGCCCTGATAGGCCTGAATGCCTGCGTATTTCAGGCCCGGTGCCGCGTCGATTGCTTTGGCAAGCTCTACAACCGGCTGCCCGTACTGCACACCACAGCGGCCTGCGCCCACATCGATTTCGACCAGACATTCGATTTGCGTGTCATGCTTCATCGCCGCAGCAGAGAGGTCCGCCACATTGTCGATGTCATCCACACAGCAGATTGTGCGCGCACCCAGTTTCGGCATCCGCGCCAGACGGTCGATCTTTTCAGGCTGGCGTACCTGATTGGACACCAGCACATCCTTGATGCCACCACGTGCAAAGACCTCTGCCTCTGACACTTTCTGGCAGCAGACACCGACGGACCCGCCCAGCTTTTCCTGCAGCAAGGCCACGTCGACAGATTTGTGCATCTTGCCATGGACGCGGTGGCGCATGCCGTGCGATTTTGCAAATTCGCCCATTTTCTTGATGTTCCGCTCCAGTGCGTCCAGATCCAGCACAAGGCAAGGTGTCTGGATGTCGGCCTCATCCATACCCGGCAGGGCAGGGACGTCGTAGCCGACTTCAAGGTTCTTGAGGTTGCTCATATCGTTCATGGTTTTCTCCCTTTAACCTTGCATCCAAGGCAATTTGTCGAGGTCGACGTTGCCGCCGGTGATGATGACGCCGACACGCTTGCCGGCGAATTTGTCTTTATTCTTCAGGATTGTGGCAAGTGGCACGGCACAGCTTGCCTCCATCACGATCCGCAGGTGTTTCCATGTGATTTTCATGGCGTCGATGATCTCTTCCTCGGATGCGGTGTAGATATCGGTCACGTAGTTGGACACAAAGTGCCAAGTGCGTTCTTTCAGCGGTACAAGCAGACCATCTGCGATGGTTTGAGGCGCATCATCGGCGATGATGTGACCGGCCTTGAAGCTGCGATAGGCATCGTCGGCCTGCTCTGGCTCAGATGCGATGATCTGCACTTCTGGCGCAAGCGTCGAGAGCGTCAGGCATGTACCCGAAATCATGCCGCCACCGCCAATCGGCGCAACCATCATATCAAGCCCGTCCACCTGCTCCATGAATTCCTTGGAGCACGTGCCTTGGCCTGCGATCACGCGTGGATCGTTGTAGGGGTGGACAAAATCGCCGCCCGTTTCGGCTTGCACACGCGCAAAGGTTTCCTCGCGCGATGTCGTGGAAGGGTCGCACTCGGTAATCACGCCACCATAACGGCGTACAGTGTCTTTCTTGGCCTGCGGTGCGGTGCGTGGCATGACCACGTTGCAGGGGATGCCCCGGCGCATGGCCGCATAGCTCAGGCATGAGGCGTGGTTGCCGGAAGAGTGCGTGGCAACACCGTTCTTGGCTTGCTCGTCAGTCAGCCCAAATACGGCATTGGACGCGCCACGGACCTTGAAGGCGCCGGGCTCTTGAAAGTTTTCGCATTTGAAGAACAGTTGCGCCCCGGTCAGCTCGTTCAGATAGTCCGAGGTGCGGATCGGTGTACGGTTGATGTGTGGCTTGATGCGCTCGTGCGCGTCCAGCATATCCTGATAGGTGGGGATATACATATCGCTGTTGTCTTTCATTACGCAACATCCTTCATCATCAGGTCCGTGCTGCCGCGGTAGTATTCTTGTGCCGCTGCGACGCCGGAACCGAGTTTGATATCGAGACCGAGGTCCACCATGCACATTTCAGCGGTTGCGATCCCCGACAGGGCCATGACGTCGGTCATGCTGCCCAAGTGGCCGATGCGAAAGACCTTGCCAGCAACTTCGCCAAGGCCGACGCCGAAGGCCACGCCGTATTTCTCGGCGGCATGGGTGACGATATCTGTGGCGTTGAAGCCTTCTGGTGTTTTGATGGCGCTAACGGTGTCTGAGTAGAGATCAGGTGAAGCAGCGCACAATTCAAGACCCCATGCATCAACGGCAGCCCGTACGCCCGATGCGATCCGGGTATGGCGTGCAAAGACATTCTCAAGCCCTTCCTTCAAAAGCGTTTCGGTTGCCAACAGCAACCCGTTCATCAGGCCAACAGCAGGCGTGTAAGGATAAGCGTTCGCGGCGTAGCCTTTGGTCATATCGGCGATATCAAAGAAAGTGCGCGGCAGCTTGGCTGTCTTGCTGGCATCCAGCGCTTTCTGGCTCAATCCGACAATCGCCAGACCTGCGGGCAACATAAAGCCCTTTTGTGAACCGGTGACGGCAACATCGACGCCCCATTCATCAAATCGGAAGTCAATGGACCCGATCGAACTGACCCCATCGACAAAGAGCATCGCAGGGTGATTGGCAGCATCCATCGCCTTGCGCACCGCTGCGATGTCAGACTTTACGCCAGTGGCTGTTTCGTTATGCGTGGCCAGAACCACTTTGATCTTGTGGTCTGTGTCGGCTTGCAAAATCTCGGTGTAGCGATCCGCCGGAATACCGTATCCCCAAGGCGTTTCAACGATCTTCACATTCAACCCATGACGCTGACACATATCAATCCAGCGGTGGCTGAACATGCCGTTGCGTGCGGCAAGAACTGTGTCGCCCGCTGACAGCGTGTTGGTCAGCGCCGTTTCCCAGCCGCCAGTGCCCGTGGAGGGAAAGATAAAGACTTCGGCCGTGTCGGACTTCAGAATTTCCTGAACACCTGCGCGCGCGGGGTGAAGTATCTGTCCAAACAGGGGTGACCGATGGTCGATCGTCGGCATGTCACAGGCCTTGCGAATAGCTTCGGGTATATTCGTCGGGCCGGGAATAAATACGGGGTTCTGAAAGCTCATAACCAATCCTCCATTGGGGTAAGCGTGTTTTGCCAGAGCCTGTCATGGCTGCATATTTTTTTGAAATTATTTTTCAAAACATGCACCAGAAAGAAAATTGTTTATTGTCAGTGGTTTATATTTTTCATAAAGTGAAATGACTTTTCAAAAGTGGGAAAAATCAATGCAAGACGAGGTCAAAAGGGGCCGTGGGCGTCCCAAGGCATGGGACGACAAGGCCGCGCAGAACACCATCAAATCGCTGGATCGTGCGCTGGAGGTGCTTGTGCAGCTTGGCGAGATGCAGGGCGGCACATTGTCAGAGATTGCAGGCGCTTTGGATCAGTCACCCGCCACGGTTTACCGTGTGCTGACAACCTTTCAGGGACGTGGTTTTGCCGACTTTGATGAGCAGAGCCAAACCTGGAGTATCGGCCCCGCCGCCTTTCTGACCGGGGCGCATTTCTTGCGGCGCACTTCTCTTGTGGAACGCGCACGTCCGATCATGCGTGACCTGATGGTGGCCACAGGAGAGACCGCCAACCTCGGTATCGAGCGCGATGGCAAGGTGCTCTTTCTGGATCAGGTCGAGACACATGCAACGATCCGTGCCTTTTTTCCGCCGGGCACAGCCGCTGATATGCATTCTTCGGGTATCGGAAAGGCGCTGCTTTGCCGGATGGATGACCGGCGTCAGCGTGCTGTCCTTGCTGCCAGTAAACTGGAACGATACACGCCCTTCACCCTGACCGACCCCGAAGCCATGATCGCCGATCTGCACGCGACCAAGGCGCGTGGCTACGCCATCGACGGTGAAGAGCGCAATATCGGGATGCGGTGCATTGCCGCCCCTGTCTATAACGTCTTTGGTGAAGCGGTCGCGGGAATTTCTGTTTCAGGGCCGACATCGCGGATCACCGAAAACCGGATCGCGGATTTGGCGGTACCGGTCATGGACGCGGCAGCGCGTCTGACACGTGCCATTGGCGGCAACAACCGGCCTGCCGACTAGCGTCTGGTAGATCGGATGGCACTGTCGCGGTAGTTGGGATCGTCACTGTAGGGCGAAGTCTTTGGCGGTGCGCTGAATTCGTCTTCGACGGGCGCGGCGACTTGAGTCAGCTTTTTCCAAAGCTTGCGTGCAAAGAACTGCGCAGTGATCACCAAGACCATGAAAGCGCCAAACGCCATCAGAATTGATGCCGTGCTCAGTTCGATGCAGGCCCCGTCTGCGCCAAACACAACGGCATAAAGAATACTGACCGTTTCTGTGCAATCGCCGAACATATCCGTCTGCCCTCTGTCTGTCATGAAATGATGGACGCTATCACAAAAAAACGGCAAACCTGAGGCGTCTCGAGAAAGACTGACCCCGCACCGAATTCTGCATGACATTTCCAAGAACGCTTCTTAGGGTTTCCTTCGGAATACGAAGAACGGAGCCTGCAATGCAGTTTGGTCTCACCGATGAACAGCAGATGATCGTGGATACGGTGCGCTCTTTTGTTGAACGCGAAATTTATCCACACGAAGATGCGGTGGAACGCAGTGGTGAGGTGCCAAAGGACATCGCGGAGGAGATAAAACACAAGACGATCGCGCTGGGCTTTTATGCGTGCAACTTCCCCGAGGAAGTGGGTGGTGCAGGGCTGTCGCATGTCGACTTTGCTTTGGTCGAGCGCGAATTGGGCCGCGGGTCCATGGCGCTGAACCATTTCTTCGGGCGCCCACAGAACATCCTGATGGCCTGTGAAGGTGACCAACGCGAACGTTATTTGTTACCTGCTGTGCGCGGCGAACGCATGGATGCACTGGCTATGACCGAACCTGATGCAGGGTCCGATGTGCGCGGCATGAAATGCAGTGCGATGCGCGACGGCGGCGATTGGGTGTTGAACGGGTCCAAACACTTTATCTCGGGTGCGGATCACGCTGATTTTTTCATCGTGTTTGTCGCCACCGGCGTGGACGAGACACCACGAGGCCCAAAGAAACGGATCACCACCTTTCTGGTCGACCGTGGAACGCCGGGCTTTGAGGTGCGCGATGGTTATGCCTCGGTCAGTCATCGGGGGTACAAGAACTGTATCCTTGATTTCGACAATTGCCGCCTGCCTGACGCGCAGGTGCTGGGCGAGGTCGATGGCGGTTTTGCCGTAATGAATGAATGGCTCTATGCGACCCGCATTACTGTGGCCACCATGTCGGTCGGGCGCGCCCGCCGCTGTTTCGACTACGCGCTGAACTACGCCGCCGAGCGCGAACAATTCGGCCAGCCCATTGGCAAGTTCCAAGGCGTCAGCTTTCAGATTGCCGATATGATCACCGAGATTGACGCCGCCGATTTGCTGACCCTTTCTGCCGCATGGCGATTGGACGAAGGGCTTCCTGCCAACCGCGAGATTGCTTCGGCCAAGGTTTACGCCACCGAGATGCTTGCCCGTGTGACTGACGCGACATTGCAGATTTATGGCGGCATGGGCTTGATGAGCGACTTCCCGATCGAACGGTTCTGGCGTGACGCCCGCGTGGAACGCATCTGGGACGGAACCTCGGAGATCCAGCGCCATATCATCAGCCGCGAATTGCTGCGCCCGCTGGGGGCCTGATGGAACGGCTGACACGGCTTTTCAATCCGCGTTCGATTGCTGTTATTGGCGGTGGTGCATGGGGGCGCGAGGTGATCCGGCAGTGCCGGAAGATCGGTTTTCGGGGTGACATCCGGGTTGTCCACCCCACCAGGGCTGATGTGGCAGGGCTGACGCCTTACCGAACCATCGAAGAACTGCCCGCAGCGCCTGATGCGGTGTTCATCGCGGTCAACAGACGCGCAACGATTGATGCCGTGCAATCTCTGGCCCGCATCGGCGCGGGCGGTGCGATCTGTTTTGCTTCGGGCTTTCGCGAAGCGGTTCATGAAGTGTCGGATGGCGATGAACTGCAAACCGCGCTGCTGGCTGCGGCGGGTGACATGCC
>NZ_JAWOAN010000179.1:0-23130 GCF_046498525.1 Yoonia sp. | reverse complement strand
CTTGGCGCAGAAAGGTCCGCGCCGATTGCAGGGCGATTTCCGCATCGGCCAGCCGGAACTGCAGCCCCTGGAACTGGTCGATGGATTTGCCGAAGGCCTTGCGCTCTGCCATATAGGTGACCGTCTGGTCCAGCGCGGATTGTGCTGCACCGATCGAACAGGCGGCGATGTTCAACCGTCCGCCATCAAGCCCCGTCATGGCGTATTTGAACCCCATGCCTTCTTCGCCCAAAAGGTTTTCGACAGGGGTGGGGCAGCCATCCATTTGCACTTGTCGGGTGGGCTGCGACCGCCAGCCCATCTTGTCCTCTAGCCCGCCGAACGACAGGCCCTGCGCACCGTTCTCGAGTACGATTGCGCTGATCCCCTTGGGGCCATCTTCACTGGTGCGCGCCATGACGATGTAGGCGTCGGAATAGCCTGCGCCCGAGATGAAGGCCTTGGTGCCTGTCAGCAGATAACCTGTGTTGTCGCGGGTTGCCTTTGTCTTGAGGGCCGCGGCATCAGAACCCGAACCCGGTTCCGTCAGGCAATACGACAGGATTGTTTCCATGGTCAGGACGCGTGACAGGATGCGGTCGCGCAGTGCGTCAGAGCCGTAGGCATCGATCATGCGGGCGCACATATTGTGGATCGACAGAAAAGCGGAAACAGAGGCGCAGGATTGCGCGAGCGCCTCGAAAACCAATGTGGCATCAAGCCGTGACAACCCCGATCCGCCGCGCTCTTGCGCGACGTAAAGCCCACCGAAACCCAGTTCCGCCAGTTTGATCCAAAGCTCTTTCGGGATTGTTCCTTCGCGTTCCCATGTGCGCGCATGGGGTGCGATATGCTCGGCGCCGAAGTCCCGCGCCATAGCAAAAATGGCGGATTGTTCTTCCGTCAGAGCGAAGTCCATTCTTGCCTCCCGTCAAGGAATTGAACGCTGGTTCCTATGCTGCGCGGATCGGTATGAATTGACAAGCCGTCCTGCGCAAACGAAAAGGCCCACCGTTTCGGGTGGGCCTTTGCAGTTTATTCCATCAGCGGGATCGAAAACTCGCCACCCTCTTTGGTGCCAGAGGGCCAGCGCGATGTGATCGTCTTGGTCCGCGTGTAGAACTTGAACGCGTCCGGTCCGTGCTGGTTCAGGTCGCCGAACATGGATTTTTTCCAGCCTCCGAAGGTGTGATAGGCCAGCGGCACAGGGATCGGCACATTCACGCCGACCATGCCGATGTTGATCCGGTTGGCAAAATCGCGGGCAGTGTCACCGTCGCGGGTGAAGATTGCGGTGCCGTTGCCGTATTCATGGTCCATGGCAAGGCCAAGGGCTTCCTCGTAGGATTGCGCACGGATGGTGGACAGGACAGGGCCGAAGATTTCGGTCGTGTAGATGTCCATATCCTTGGTGACGTTGTCGAACAGATGTGGCCCGACAAAGAAACCGTCTTCATAGCCTTGCAGGTTGAAGTTGCGGCCATCGACCACCAGTTTCGCGCCCTGGTCGATGCCGGTTTGCACCAGGCGTTCGATGTTGGCTTTCGCTGCGGCAGTGACAACGGGCCCGTAATCCACGTCATTGCCTGCGGTGTAGGGGCCGACCTTGAGTGCTTCGACTTTGGGGATCAATTTTTCAAGCAGGCGGTCGGCGGTTTCGTCGCCCACAGGCACAGCGACGGAAATTGCCATGCAGCGTTCGCCAGCAGCACCGTAACCGGCACCGACCAGCGCATCCGCGGCCTGATCCATATCGGCGTCGGGCATGATGATCATGTGGTTCTTGGCACCGCCAAAGCACTGTACGCGCTTGCCCTGTGCACAGCCGGTTCCGTAGATGTATTCTGCAATGGGGGTGGAGCCGACAAAGCCGACCGACTGGATCGTGTCGTCATAAAGGATCGCGTCGACCGCCTCTTTATCGCCGTTGACAACCTGCAGGATGCCCTTGGGCAGGCCTGCTTCTTCCATCAGTTCGGCCAGCATCAGCGGCACGGAAGGGTCACGCTCGGAGGGTTTGAGGATGAAGGCGTTGCCGCAGGCGATAGCGGGCGCGAACATCCACATCGGGATCATGGCGGGGAAGTTGAAAGGCGTGATGCCTGCGGTGACACCCAAGGGTTGTTTCATCGAGTACATGTCGATACCGGGGCCAGCGCTGTCGGTGAATTCACCTTTCAGCAGATGCGGCGCACCGATGCAGTATTCCACCACTTCCAGCCCACGAATGACGTCGCCCTTGGCGTCCGGCAGCGTCTTGCCATGTTCGCGGCTCAGCGCCTCGGCCAGTTTGTCCATGTCGCGGTTCAACAAGCCCACGAAAGCCATCATGACGCGCGCGCGGCGCTGGGGATTGACGGCGGCCCATGCTGGTTGTGCTTGGGCTGCGATAGCGACGGCCTTGGCCATTTCATCGGCGTTCGCCAGCGGCACCTTGGCCTGTACTTCGCCTGTGGCGGGGTTGAAGACGTCGGCAAAGCGGCCTGACGTGCCTTTGACGTGTGCGCCGCCGATATAGTGGGTCAACTCTTGCATGGGGTCCTCCGCAAATTTCTGGTTCAGGCAGAGTATACTCTTGCATTTTTCACCGTAAAAGAACCAATATTCCAAAATTATTTTGCAAAAATGCAAGGATGCGATGGAAAACTGGGATGATATGCGGGTGTTTCTGGCGGTGGCGCGGGCCGAGGGGCTATCGGGGGCGGCGCCATTGCTCAAGATGGACCCGTCCACGCTGGGGCGGCGGATCGCGCGGCTGGAACGCAGCGTTGGGGCGGCGCTTTTCGTGAAATCGCCGCAGGGTTATGCGCTGACCGATCTGGGCGAGCGGATGATGGCGCGGGCGGCGGAGGCCGAGGTGCATTTGACGCAGGCGCGCGATGAAGGGCAGGGGGATACGGCAGCGCTGACCGGGCAAATCCGGATCGGTGCTCCTGACGGGGCGGCCAATTTCCTTTTGCCGCAGGTTTGTGCCACCATCCAGCGGAAAAATCCGCATCTGGAGGTGCAGATCCTTGCCCTGCCGCGTGTCGTGAACCTGTCACGCCGCGAGGCGGATATGGCGATCACCGTCAGCCCGCCTGCCGCAGGGCGGCTGACCGTGCAGAAGATCACCGACTATCAGTTGCATCTTGCGATGCGCACCAATGCACTGCCGTTGCACAGCCTTGATGATCTCAGGACGCGGCAGATCGTCGGCTATATCCCTGACATGATCTTTGACAAGGAGTTGGATTATCTGGGCGAGATAGACGCGGCGCGGGTGCAGATGGCGTCGAACTCGGTTGCGGTGCAACTGCAGATGATCCGGCAGTCGGGCGTCGGGATCGTGCATGATTTCGCGCTGCCATTCGCGCCGGAATTGCAAATGGTGCTGACAGATGAAGTGGCTTTGACGCGATCCTTTTATCTTGTGCGCCACACCTCGGACCGCAGATCGGACCGTTTGGCGCGTTTTGCGACCGCTTTGCGCCAAGGAATGCAGGACGAGGTGCAGCGTCTGGAACGCACGGCACGCTTGACAGCAAGGCCCCCGATTTGACACGCTAGGACACCAGAGCATCATCAAGGAAAATGCAAATGCTTGTATCCCAAATGTTGAAGTCGAAAGCCGATACCGGTGTGATTTCTGTGACCCCGTCATCGACTGTCACCGAAGCGGCGACACTTTTGTCCAAGCATCGGATTGGTGCGGTTGTGGTTTCTCAGGATGGTGAAACGCTTGACGGTATCTTGTCAGAGCGGGACATCGTGCGCGAGTTGGGCAAGCGCGGCAGCGGATGCCTGAACGATCCGGTCAGCGACCTGATGACCGCAAAGCTTGTTACTTGCAGTCCGTCGAACACGGCGCTGGAAGTACTTGAAATGATGACGGACGGCCGGTTTCGTCACCTGCCCGTTATGTCCGACGGCAAGATGGTAGGCCTGATTTCCATCGGTGACGCCGTGAAGGGCCGCCTTGCGCAACTTTCGATGGAAAAAGAATCCCTCGAAGGGATGATCATGGGCCATTAAGCCTTTCTTGCATTCCTGCGCGGAATACTGTTGCTTGCACGCGACTTAAGACAGAACGAGGTTTGCCATGCGCGTCGGACTTTACCCCGGTACATTTGATCCGGTCACGCATGGGCACCTTGATATCATCCAGCGCGCCTGTTCACTGGTGGACCGGCTTGTGATCGGTGTTGCGATCAATCGCGACAAGAGCCCTTTGTTCACGCTCGAAGAGCGGGTGGCCATGATCGAAGCGGAAGTCGCCCCTTTGGCTGCCGAGACGGAGTGTCTGATCATGGCGCATCCGTTCGAGAATCTTCTGATCAATTGCGCGCATGATGTCGGCGCATCCGTCATCATCCGTGGCCTACGCGCGGTTGCCGATTTCGAGTATGAATATCAGATGGTCGGCATGAACCGCGCATTGGATAACACGATTGAGACCGTGTTTTTGATGGCAGAGGCGCAGCATCAGGCGATTGCCTCGAAACTGGTCAAGGAGATCGCGCGGCTGGGTGGTGACGTGTCGAAATTTGTGACACCCGCTGTCAATTCAGCGCTGAAACAACGGTTTGGCGGTTGAACCCGCATTGTTCGGTGGGGTGGAAATAACAAAGCCGCCCCCGAAGGCGCGGCTGTTTTTCCTGCATGGCCAGCGGTTTAGCTGTAAATGGCTTCTGCCGCTATCTTGCCCGCATCCTCGCGGAACATGCCAAGATCAATGGCAGTTTCAACGGGCATAGCTTGCAGCTCGTGCTTGAGGCGGCTGTAGGCCACGCGTTTCTGGACGGCGGTGCGAACTGTGTTCAATACGGTCATTTGCGTGCTCCTTTTAAGTCATCGCGTTTTCGTTTCGTGCTTCATATGTAGCAATGCCGCAGTGCAGCACAACTGACAGTTAGCGCTAGCGGCTATGCCCGGACTGCATGGCGCCAGCCCGCGTCCAGTGTCAGATTGATTGTTACCAAGAGTGCAGGGCCAAGGCGCCGCAGATAGAAATGCCGGAATGTGAACCGATCCTGCGCAAGTTCACACAGGATGAAACCAGTGATCAGAAATCTACTGATCACGAAAAACATTCAAAGCCGGTGAACCTCTGGCACACTAGCTAGCCGTACATGAAAGTACACGATCAGGATAACAGCAACGGCGCGCAATCCACCAATGTCATCTGTGCCGTTCACGTAGATTACCTTGATCACATCCGTGGGGTAATAGCCTGGTATTTACTGGTTTCTGCGACAATAGAGTTGCAATCCGCCACGAAAAAAGCCGGCCCAAAGGACCGGCTTTCAAGAAGACGTTTTGCAGAAGTTAGATAAGCTTGCCCATCGCAACCGCCGTGTCGGCCATCCGGTTCGAGAAGCCCCACTCGTTGTCGTACCACGTCAGGATGCGGACCATATTGCCGTCAAGCACTTTGGTCTGATCGAGATGGAAGATCGAGGAATGCGGGTCGTGGTTGAAGTCGGAACTAACCATCGGAAGGTCTGTATAGCCCAGTATGCCCTTGAGCGGCCCGTCGGCGGCGGCGATGATGGCGTTGTTCACCTCTTCGATCGTCGTGCTCCGGGTGGCCTCGAATGTCAGATCGACGACCGAGACATTGGGTGTCGGCACACGGATTGCGACGCCATCGAGCTTGCCGTCCAGTTCGGGCAGGACAAGGCCGACAGCTTTGGCTGCTCCGGTCGAGGTCGGGATCATGGACAGCGCAGCGGCGCGCGCGCGGTAGAGATCCTTGTGCATCGTGTCCAGCGTCGGCTGGTCGCCGGTATAGCTGTGGATCGTAGTCATAAAGCCCTTGGTGATGCCGATTGCATCGTTGAGGACTTTGGCGACCGGCGCCAGGCAGTTCGTGGTGCAGGATGCGTTGGACACGACGATATCATCGCTGGTCAACACGTCATGGTTTACGCCGTAAACGATGGTCTTGTCGGCGTCTTTGCCCGGTGCAGAGATCAATACGCGGCTGGAGCCGTTATCAAGGTGGGCCTGGCAGGCTTCTTTGCTCGTGAAGATGCCGGTACATTCCAACACGACATCCACATCCGACCAGGGCAGGTCGGCGGGATTGCGGATCGCGGTCACTTCCATCGGTCCGCGACCGGCGTCGATGGTGGTTTCCGTCGTCGTGACGGTCGCAGGGAAACGGCCATGCACGCTGTCGAACCGCAGCAGGTGGGCGTTGGTTTCCACCGGCCCAAGATCGTTGATTGCGACGACTTCGATATCGGTCCGCCCGCTTTCGATGATTGCGCGCAGGATGTTGCGGCCGATGCGGCCAAATCCGTTGATAGCTACTTTGACTGCCATGGTACTCTCCTCAGGGTCAATGTTGGCGCTAACATTGCGATTTATGCAGAAAGGTCAACCTTTGATCGCGCCTAGCGCCAGAAGGCCATCCACTCAATCAGTTCAGTCAGCTTGCGTAGCAAGAATACCGAGTTCGCCAAATCGTATTGATAATAATCAAAGCCCAACATTGCTGCGATGACGATCACGATGATGAGGGCGAGTGTGTTTGTCATACCAGAGGTCTAGCGGGCGTGTGCAGAAATGGCAAAGCCCGCTTATGCGGGCTTTGCCGTATTTCGCTTTGGATTTTGCGGCGTCTAGTGCAGGCGTCCCATGGTCGCGGCGACATCTGCCATGCGCGCCGAAAAACCCCATTCGTTATCGTACCATGCCAGCACCCGCACGGTCTTGCCGCCCACGACCTTGGTCTGGTCCGGTGCAAAGATTGTGCTTTCGGTGGTGTGGTTGAAGTCGATGCTGACCTTCGCTTCGTCATCATAGGACATGACCATGCCCATATAGCCCGCAGCCGCCTCGGCGACGATGGCGTTGACGTCTTCCACCGTGACGGATTTGCCGGCCTCGAATGTCAGATCAACGGCGCTGACGTTCGGTGTGGGCACGCGCATGGCGGTGCCATCCAGCTTGCCCGCCAGTTCCGGCAGCACTTCGCCCAAGGCTTTGGCGGCACCGGTGGACGTGGGGATCATCGCCATGGCGGCAGCGCGGGCGCGGTAGAGGTCACTGTGGCGGCGGTCCAATGTGGGCTGGTCGCCCGTGTAGCTGTGGATCGTGGTCATGATGCCGCGCTCGATGCCGATGGCGTCGTTCAGCACCTTGGCAAGAGGAGCGAGGCAGTTCGTGGTGCAAGACCCGTTGGAGACCATGCGTTCGGTCGCGATCAGGTCGCGGTGGTTCACACCGTAGACGACCGTGCGGTCCACGTTTTTGGCGGGGGCCGAGATCAGCACTTTTTTTGCGCCCCGATCAAGATGCACGCCGGATTTCAGTCCGTCGTTGAAATTGCCGGTACATTCGAGGACCACATCGACACCGTCCCAATCCAGTTCGGTGGGATCGTAGGTGGACATCACATCAATCGGTCCGCGCCCCAGATCGAGCGTTTTCCCGTTTACCTTGACCGGACTGCCGAAGCGGCCATGGACACTGTCGTATTTGAGCAGGTGCGCGTTTGTTTCGATCGGGCCGGTGGCATTGATCTTGACCACCTGCACGTCGTTGCGCGCAGCCTCGGTGATATGTGCCAATGTGCAGCGCCCGATGCGGCCAAAGCCGTTGATGCCGATGGTGACTGTCATGCCTGCGGTCCTTTGGTACCCGTTCCCATTGCCCGTTGTATACTGGGGTATGCGCTACTGGCCAAAGGAAAAAAACTATATTTTCCAATATGTTAGCGTTAACAAAGCCTGTTAGCGATAACGGCATTGCGATATTTTGATATGTTACTGCAAACGCCTCTGGCATTGTGGCGCGGCAAGCGATCACCCTCGTGCGCCCCGGGTGAATTCGCGGGTGTCCGCGCGGCGTGTTTGCACCCCATCCGGATTGATCCGGATGGGGCCGTCGTGATTTACTTGATCAGGGATTTGACCTTGTCGGCGGTATCCTGCGCCGTGATCCCGAACTCTTTGTAAAGCCGGTCTGCGGGGGCAGAAGCCCCGAAACCGTGCATGCCCACAAAGCCGGACTTGTCGCGCTTGCCGCGTTCGCCGAAAAGCCAGCGGTCCCAGCCAAAGCGGATACCGGCCTCGATGGCGACGCGCACAGGGCCACCGGGCAGGACGCGCTTGCGATAGCTTTCTTCCTGCTCTTCGAACAGCTCCCAGCACGGCATGGAGACAACGCGCGTGCCGATCCCCTCGGCTTGCAACAGTTCGCGGGCTTCCATTGCGATGCTCACCTCGGAGCCGGTCGCGAGCAAGATCGCCTGACGCTTGCCTGTCGCGTCGGCCAGTACATAGGCACCTTGGGCGGTCAGGTTCTTGTTCTTGTGTTCGGTCCGCACCGTGGGCACGCCCTGACGGGTCAGTGCCAAGACGCTGGGTGTCTTGTGCGATGTCAGCGCCAGTTCCCAGCTTTCGGCGGTTTCAATCGTGTCGGCAGGGCGGAAGACGTTGATGTTTGGCGTCGCACGCAACATGGCGAGGTGTTCGACCGGCTGGTGGGTTGGTCCGTCTTCGCCAAGGCCGATGCTGTCGTGGGTCATCACATAGGTCGTGGGGATGCCCATCAATGCAGACAGGCGCATCGCACCGCGTGCATAGTCGGTGAAGCACATGAAGGTACCGCCATAGGGGCGTGCGCCGCCATGCAGCGCCATCCCGTTCATGGCCGCCGCCATCCCGTGTTCGCGCACACCGTAGTAGATGTAGCGGCCCTTACGGGTATCGGGGTGGAATATGCCCATATCCTTGGTCAGCGTGTTGTTGGAGCCCGTCAGGTCAGCCGAACCGCCGATGGTTTCGGGCATGATCGGGTTGATGACCTCGAGTGTCATTTCCGATGATTTGCGGGTTGCGACCGATGGCGCACCTTCGCTGATCTGTTTTTTGAGCGCGCGGATGGTGGCGGAGAGGCGCTTGGGCGCTTCACCTGCATAGGTGCGCTTGAATTCGGCCTGTTTGCTGGCTGACAGCGCGCTGAAACGGTCGTGCCATTCTTTGTGTGTGGAGGCTCCGCGCATACCGATCACGGCCCATTGTTCGCGGGCCTCGGCCGCGACCTCGAAGTCGCCCATGGGTGCGCCATAAGCTTCTTTTGCGGCCTTCAGTTGCTCGTCGTTCGTCAATGCACCGTGACCCTTGGAGGTGTCCTGTGCGGCATGTCCCAAGGCGATATGGGTCTTGCAGGCAATCATGGACGGGCGCGGGTCTTTCTTGGCTGCGGCGATGGCGGCGTCGATCGCGACCGGATCGTGGCCGTCGATTTCCTGCACGTGCCAGCCGGAGGCCTCGAAGCGCATCGGCTGGTTGGTGATGTCTGCAAGATCGACTGTGCCGTCGATGGTGATGTTGTTATTGTCCCAAAAGACGATCAGCTGCGACAGTTTCTGCATGCCGGCCAATGCGATGGCTTCCTGGCTGATGCCTTCCATCAGGCAACCGTCACCGGCCATCACATAGGTGTGGTGGTCGATGATAGTCTTGCCCCATGTGGCGCGCTGGATTTCCTCGGCGATGGCAAAGCCCACCGAATTGGCAAGACCTTGACCCAAGGGGCCGGTTGTCGTCTCGATTCCGCGGGCATGGCCGAATTCAGGGTGACCTGCCGTGCGTGCGCCCCATTGGCGGAAATTCTTGATCTCCTCCAGCGGCATGTCTTCGTAACCTGTGAGGTACATCAGGGAATAAAGCAGCATGGAGCCGTGACCGGCAGACAGGATAAACCGGTCGCGGTCGGGCCAATGCGGGGCGTTCGGGTCGAAGTTAAGGTGCTTTTCAAACAGAACCGTTGCCACATCGGCCATGCCCATCGGCATACCGGAGTGGCCGGAGTTGGCTGCAGCGACCGCATCCAGTGTCAAAGTACGGATGGCTGTCGCTTTCATCCAATGGTCAGGGTGCGCGGTGCGCAGGGCTGCAATATCCAAGGTGATCAGGTCCTATTTGCGAAAGATGAATAACGGGTTCGTCAGCGTCATATCAGGCAGGAACCTAAGATCAAGGCTGACGGCTAAGTTACTCATATTCTTGACGCCCGTTCGTTTGCGGGCGGACGAGTGATGGCTTACGCTGGAATCCAAGAAACGCGATTCGGCGCAATGCGCCCCACGGTTGCGAAAAAACACGGTGCATGACGAAGGCCATTGCAATGACATGGGCCTTTTCGCGCCACGAAAGGACGAGCGGATGAGTGACATCAGTACATTGGAAAGCCGTATCACGGCGGCGCTTGACCGGATCAGGCAGGGATTGGACGCGCCCGCGCAACCCGACGCCGATCCTGCGTTGCAGGCTGCTCTGGACGAAGAGCGCGCACAAAACGCCGAATTGGTGGAACGGGTGCGTGTCCTGAAAGAGCGGCAGGATACCCAAGTGGCCAGCCTGACGCTGCGGGCCGAAACCCAAAGCAGGCATCTGATGAAGCTTGACGAAGAATTGCAGCAATTGCGTGCCTCGAACGTGCAGTTGCGCGAGATGAATACCAAGCTGCGCGAAACCGTGACGGCGGGGCTCGCACCGGAACTTCATGATGCGGCTGTTGCGGCGGAAATGGAAGCGCTGAGCGCCCAACGCTCTGCCGATGCTGCCGAAGTGGACGCCATTCTTGACGAATTGAAACCCCTGATCGAGGAGACATCCCATGCCGCAGGTTGAGATTGCAATCGGGGGCCGGACGTTCGAGGTGGCCTGTCAGGAGGGCGAAGAGCATTTCCTGCATTCCGCAGCAGCGATGCTGGATGTGGAGGCATCCCATCTTGCCGGCCAGATCGGGCGGGTGCCCGAGGCGCGTATGTTGTTGATGGCGGGTCTGATGCTGGCGGATAAGACCGCAGGGCTTGAGGATAAAGTGCGCGAACTGGAAGCAGATGCGGCCAACTTGCGCGCGCAGATGGAAAGCTTGCAAAGCCAGCCCGCGCCCGAGCCGGTGCGTATCGAAGTGCCGGTGGTGCCTGCGGCTGTGATGGACACACTCGCCGAGATAGCCGCGCGTGCCGAAGCACTGGCGGATCAGGTAGAGACGCACTAGCGAATTGGCGGGCAGGACAGCCCGCCAAATCTGTTTAACCGTTGGCTTCGCGGATCTTCTCTGCGGCGTCCTTATCGAACGTCACGTTGTTTTCCGCGAAAAGCGTGTCCAGCTCGCCAGAGAGTGTCATCTCTGTGATGATATCACAGCCACCCACGAATTCGCCCTTGACGTAAAGCTGTGGGATGGTGGGCCAGTCGGAATAGTCCTTGATCCCCTGACGGATGTCATCATCGGCAAGCACATTGACGTCGTTGAAGTCGACACCCATGAAATTCAGCACACCTGCCACACGGGACGAAAAGCCACACTGCGGCATGCTCTTTGTGCCTTTCATGAACAGAACGACATCATTGGCTGTGACGGTCTCTTTGATTTTGTCTTGTGCTGTCATTTCTTGGTTTCCGTTTCCTGTGGGCTGAAAAGTTGCGCGTATTGCTGTGGGTCGCACGGCACTTTGTAGGTTGTGTGATGGCCTGAAATTCCTGAGGAATACTCTGCATGAATAACGTGAAAGCCGGTTTTTTTGTCAGAACCGCGGATCACTTCGCCTTTTTCACTTATGACGATGTTGATCGCGCGCAGGACAAAAGCGGCAAGGATCAATGCAGCAAGTATACCTATGATCAGATTGAAGCTCATCGTGGTTACGCGGGGGCCTTTGTTGTGAGCGCAAGCGCGTGCAATTCACCGTTATTGCCGTCCATCTTTCCCTTGAGGGCTGCGTAGACTGCGCGCTGCTGCTGTAAGCGGTTTTTGCCGCGAAAGCTTTCATCGATGACTTCGGCGGCAAAATGCGATCCATCGTCCCCTTGCACGTTTATTTCGGCGGCGGGGAAACTTTCGCGCAGAAGCGTTTCGATTTCATGGGCGGAGATGGGCATTGCGGTTCCTCTTGATCACGTGCTTTCAAGGTAGGGGCGTCAGCGCCGGTGGACAAGTGGGGATGCCTCCGGCGGGAGTTTTTTTGGGCAAGATGATCATCAGGCGACGGCGCGTTCGAACGCCGTCCGGAAGCTTTCGCTCAGGTCTGCCAAGGGCGCAGTCTGGCTTCCGAAGGTTATCTGGTCGCCACCGACCTTGCCGACCATCAGCAATGTGACCCGCGCCTGGTTTGCAGCGATCATCAGGGCTTCGGCCTGATCGAAATTGCAGGCGATCAGATAGCGGGCCTGATCTTCGCCAAACAGCGTCGGGGTGTCTTCCATGTCCAGCGCAAGTCCGATGCCTGCTTTTTCGGCCAGTTCAAATGCCGCCAGTGCAAGGCCCCCGTCAGAGAGGTCGTTGCAGACCTTGATGTACGCATGGTTCGCGCGGATGAAATCACCGTGGGCTTTCTCTGCTGCCAGATCGACATGCGGCGCGTCACCTTCGGCGCGTCCGTAAACTTCGGCGAGCAGGGCGGATTGCCCCAGATGTCCCGTTGTTTCGCCCAATAGCAAAAGCACGTGCCCTTCGCGGATATTGCCTGTGATCATCTGGTCGGGGTGGTTGATGATGCCGACCGCGCCGATTGTGGGGGTGGGCAGGATGCCTTTGCCGTCGGTTTCGTTATAGAGCGACACATTGCCGGAAACGATGGGCATATCCAGCGCCTTGACCGCTTCGCCGATCCCTTGGATGGCGCCTACGAATTGCCCCATGATACGGGGCTTTTCGGGGTTGCCGAAGTTCATGTTGTCGGTCGTGGCCAATGGGGTGGCCCCCACTGCAGTCAGGTTGCGATAGGCTTCGGCGACGGCTTGCTTGCCGCCTTCGAACGGGTTGGCCTTGACATAGCGGGGGGTGACGTCGCTGGTAAAGGCGAGCGCCTTGTCGGTGCCATGCACGCGGACAATACCGGAACCTGCGCCCGGAGTGCGTGCCGTATCGCCCATCACTTGCTGGTCATATTGTTCATAGACCCATTGTTTGCCTGCATAGTTGGGGCTGTTGATCAATGCGCGCAGTCCGTCGATGGGATGCACACCCGCGATATCACCCAGTGGTTCGGCGGCCGGTGTTGGCTCCCAGGGGCGGTCGTATTCGGGCGCAGAGCCGGAGAGCATGGCGAGCGGCAGGTCAGCCATGACATGGCCGTTATGTTCGACGATAAAGCGGTCCTCGGCGATGGTTTCGCCGACGATGGCGAAATTGAGGTCCCATTTTTCAAATACCGCGCGCGCTTCGGCCTCAAGCTCGGGCTTGAGCACCATGAGCATCCGTTCCTGACTTTCCGACAGCATCATCTCGTAGGCCGTCATTTTTTCTTCGCGCTGTGGCACCGCGTTGAGGTTCAGCTTGACCCCGAGCCCGCCCTTGTCGCCCATTTCCACGGCAGAACAGGTCAGGCCAGCGGCCCCCATATCCTGAATAGAAATCACGGCACCTGTAGCCATGAGCTCCAGCGTCGCTTCCATGAGGCGTTTTTCGGTGAAGGGATCGCCAACCTGAACGGTGGGGCGTTTTTCCTCGATCGTGTCGTCGAACTCGGCGGAGGCCATCGTTGCGCCGCCCACACCGTCCCGACCGGTTTTTGCCCCGAGGTACACCACAGGCATGCCGATGCCGGAAGCGGCGGAATAGAAAATCTTGTCCGCGTCTGCGAGGCCCGCCGCGAAAGCGTTTACAAGGCAGTTGCCATTATAGGCCGGATCAAAGCGGACTTCGCCGCCGACAGTCGGCACGCCAAAGCAGTTGCCGTACCCGCCGACACCGGCCACCACACCGTTGACCAACTGGCGCGTCTTGGGGTGATCGGGTTCGCCGAAGGACAGGGAATTCATGGCAGCGATCGGGCGGGCACCCATTGTAAACACGTCTCGCAGGATGCCGCCAACACCTGTGGCCGCGCCTTGATAGGGTTCAATGTAACTGGGGTGGTTGTGGCTTTCCATTTTGAAAACCACGGCCTGTCCGTCGCCGATATCCACCACACCTGCGTTTTCGCCGGGGCCGCAGATGACTTGGGGGCCGGTCGTCGGCAGGGTGCGCAGCCATTTTTTCGAGGATTTGTAGGAACAGTGTTCGTTCCACATGGCCGAAAAGATGCCCAGTTCGGTAAAGCTCGGCTCGCGTCCGATGATGTCAAGAATGCGCTGGTATTCATCAGGCGAAAGCCCATGTGCTGCAATCAGGTCTTCGGTGATGGCTGGCTCTTGCATTTTTGTCCCCCCGGGGCGTGAGTCGTCCGTGTTTTACGGGGTTGCGCGTATAAGGGAAAGAGAGGTGTTGGTTCGCCGCGGCCAACGGCTCGGGCGGAGCGCTGATCTGGCATGGCCGCAACTGCGATGCACAGCACCTTTTTGGCAAAAAAAAGCCGGGCACAAGGCCCGGCATAGTCCAACAGGGAGGTGAAGGTGATTAGCAAATAAGCATCATCGCCTTCGAGAGTGCAGATAGGGTGCGTTTTTTGACCAATCAAGAAAAAATGGCCTCAGCATCGTGCAAACCCGCTATGCCTTAAGCGCATAGCTTTTCATGTGCGCCGCATTTTACCAATGAAACCCGGCGTCTAGCCTGCCGCGCTTTCCCGCATTTTGCGGCGGTGCGCAAAGATTTCATCCTGCACGAAATCACGGAAAGCCGCGATCCGTTTGGATTGACGCAATTCTTCGGGGTAGGCGAGAAAGACCGGGACTTCGCCGCTTTCCAGATCGGGCAGCACGCGCACAAGATCGGGAAAGTCTTCGGTGACATAATCGGGCAGTACCCCGATGCCGATGTTGTTCAACACCCCTTGCAGCACGCCGAAATAGTTGTTCACGGTAAAGGTATTGGGAATATCGGCGGTCATCAGATGTTGGAGCAATGTGGCACCCGCAGCCACCTGAATGGAATTCAGGCTTTGGCAGATCAGCCGATGATCGGACATATCTGACAGTTCAGTCGGTGTCCCGTTTTGCTTCAGATACGAATGTGTCGCATAAAGCCGCATCCGCACAGACATCAGCCGCTTGCGGATCAGGTCGGCTTGCGATGGTTCTTTCATGCGGATGGCGACGTCAGCCTCGCGCATGGGCAGGTCTAGAACCCGTTCTTCCAGCATCAGGTCGATCTTCAGGTCGGGGTAGAGTTCATAGAGTTTCGGCAGGCGCGGGGCGAGCCACAGCGTGCCAAACCCTGTCGTTGTCGTTACGCGCAGCTCGCCAAAGACCTCTTCCTCGCTGTCGCGAATGCGCGCCGAGGCCGCCTCGAGCCGTTTGTTCATGCTTTTTGTGGCGTCAAACAGCAACTCGCCCTGTTCGGTCAGGATCAGCCCGCGTGCATGGCGGTGAAACAAAGTGGTATTCAATGATTCTTCCAGCGCGCGGATTTGCCGGCTGACTGCCGATTGCGACAGATGCAGCGTGTCCCCCGCATGCGTCAGCGAACCCGCGTCAGCGACGGCGTGAAATATTCTTAGCTTGTCCCAGTCCATATCGCCCTGTCACTACGTTTGTTATCGCTATCTTTGGCAGAACATTACGCGCAGAAGGTGTAGTGATGCAAACGTGACGGGTATTTATTTTCTTCTTTGTAGGTCAGCCTATTTGACCTATACTCTTTTAGACGGATTTGACGCGCGGGGAGGTGCGAGATGAGCCATCAGGATGTGTCCCTTAACGACCGCTACGACTTGACGAAACATCAGATTTTGCTGAATGGAACGCAAGCGCTGGTGCGCCTGATGCTGATGCAGCGTGCCCGCGATGAGGTGGCAGGTCTCAACACGGCTGGCTATGTCACGGGCTATCGCGGGTCGCCTCTTGGTGCGGTGGACATGCAGATGACCAAGGCCCGCAGTGTGCTTGAACCTGCGCAGATCACCTTTCAGCCCGGATTGAACGAAGACCTTGCCGCGACCGCACTGTGGGGCAGCCAGCAGGCCGAACTGCGCGGCGAGGGCAACTATGACGGTGTCTTTGGCCTGTGGTACGGCAAAGGCCCCGGTGTGGACCGGTCAGGCGATGTGATGCGCCATGCCAATATGGCGGGCACGTCCCCCCATGGCGGGGTGATCATGGCGATGGGCGATGACCACACCGGCGAAAGCTCCACCACGTTGCATCAATCGGACTGGGCGATGATTGACGCCTATATGCCGATTGTCTCGCCTGCCGGTGTGCAGGAAATTCTGGATTACGGGCTTTATGCTTGGGAATTGTCCCGCTTTGCCGGTGTCTGGGTCGGCCTGAAGACCATGAAGGACACCATCGAGGTGACATCTGTGGTGGATGGCAACCCCGACCGGATGTCCTTTGTCCGCCCTGATATCGAGATGCCGGAAGAGGGACTGAATATTCGCCTTGTGGATACCCCGCAACTTCAAGAAGCGCGGATGATCGACCACAAACGCTTTGCCGCCGAGGCGTTCAGCCGTACCAACAAGATGGACCAGCGCAAATGGGGCAAGCCGGGTGCGCGGATCGGTTTCGTGGCCGCTGGCAAGAACTGGCTTGATCTGCAGCACGCGCTGTCGCTGCTGAATATCGACGCGGCCGAGGCTGAACGGCTGGGCATCACCACCTATAAGGTCGGGCAGGTCTGGCCGCTTGATATGGCGTCATTCCATGAATGGGCCGAGGGCCTTGATCTGATCGTCGTGGTGGAAGAGAAGCGCAAGCTGATCGAGGTGCAGGTCAAGGAAGCGTTGTTTGACGATCGCGGCGGACGGCGGGTTTATGGCTGGCACAAAGGGGATGAACATTCCGAAGGGCGGCGCGAAGAGGTTTTCCAGACCAAGGCGGATCTGAACCCGATTGTCGTAGCCGAAAAGCTGGGCGGTATTCTGGAAGAAGAGGGTTGTGGTTCCGGCGGGGTCACGGCGGGGCTGGCGGCTTTGGCCGAAGCGCGGCGGGCGGATAATGCACCTGAACTGGCGCAGCGGTTGCCGTATTTCTGTTCGGGCTGTCCGCATAACACGTCAACCAAAGTGCCTGAAGGATCGCGCGCCTATGCCGGGATCGGTTGTCATTACATGGTGCAGTGGATGGACCGCGATACCGTCGGCTTTACCCAGATGGGTGGCGAGGGGGCCAACTGGGTGGGTGAGGCCCCGTTTTCGACCCGCGACCATGTGTTCCAGAATCTGGGTGACGGCACCTATAACCATTCGGGCGTGCAGGCTATCCGGTTCGCGCTGATGGCGGGTACGAACATCACCTACAAGATCCTGTACAACGACGCCGTCGCCATGACCGGCGGGCAGGGCAATGACGGCGGTTTGACCGCTGATCAGATTTGCCGCGAGGTGCAGGCGATGGGCGTGCGCAACATCGCGCTGGTCTATGATGAGAAAGAAGATGTTGATCTCAACATCTTTCCCAAGGGACTGGATGTACACGAGCGGGCAGAGCTGCCAATCGTACAAGAGAAATTCAGCAAATACAAAGGCGTGTCTGTCATCGTTTATGTGCAGACATGTGCTGCCGAAAAGCGCCGCCGCCGCAAGCGCGGGCAGTTTCCCGACCCGGACAAGCGCGTGTTCATCAACACGGACATCTGCGAAGGCTGCGGCGATTGCGGCGTGCAGTCGAACTGCGTGTCCATCGTTCCGGTTGAAACCGAACTGGGCCGCAAGCGGGCGATTGATCAATCCTCTTGCAACAAGGATTTTTCCTGCGTCAAAGGGTTCTGCCCTTCGTTCGTGACCATCGAAGGTGCAAAAATACGCAAGGAAGCCACGGTAGAGGTGGATGTGCCTGACATGCCCGCGCCGGAACTGCCTGCGATCAACGGAACCCATAACGTCGTGATCACCGGTGTCGGCGGGACGGGCGTCGTGACAATTGGCGCCGTTCTTGCCATGGCTGCCCATATTGACGGCAAGGGAGCGGGTATGATGGAGATGGCGGGGCTGGCCCAAAAGGGTGGCGCTGTCCACATTCATTGCCGGATTGGTGAAAGCCCGAGCGATATCAATGCGATCCGTGTCGCGACGGGTGAATGCGACGCGCTGATCGGGGGCGATCTGGTGGTGTCTGCGGGGGCCAAGACCTTGGGCCTGATGCAAACGGGCCGCTCCAAGGGAGTGGTCAACAGCCACGAGATTATCACGGGTGATTTCACCCGCGACACGGAATTCCGCCTGCCGACAGATCAATTGAAACTCTCGCTCGAGGCGCGGCTTTCGGATGGGCTTGCGCTCTTTGACGCGTCCGATCTGGCCAAGGTGCTTTTGGGGGATAGTATCTATTCGAACATGATGGTCTTTGGCGCTGTCTGGCAAATGGGCGCAATTCCAGTGCGTTACGAGGCAATCCTGCGAGCGATTGAATTGAACGGCGCCGCTGTAGACCGCAATATCCGCGCGTTTGAACTGGGCCGCTGGGCCTATCTGTATCCTGAAGATGCAGGTGCCGTGCTGAAACCGAATGTCGTTGCATTGCCAAAAATGCTGGACGACAAGATCGCGTTCCGCGCCGCGCATTTGACCGCCTATCAGGGCAAGCGGCTGGCCAAGCGCTACCGCAAGTTGGTGGATCAGTTCCACGATGAGCCGCTGCGCGAAGCGGTCGCCTTGGGCTATCACAAGCTGTTGGCCTATAAGGACGAATATGAGGTTGCGCGCCTGTTGACGCAAACAAAGCAGAAAGCGCGGGCGGAGTTCGATGGCAATCTTAAGCTGACATATCACCTTGCACCACCGATGCTGACCAAGACCGGACCGGACGGGCGGCCCGCCAAAAGGGAATTTGGTGCGTGGATGGCACGGGCCTTTCCGAAGCTTGCCAAACTGAAATGGCTGCGTGGCACGCCCTTTGATCCTTTTGGCCGCACTGCGGAACGCCGTATGGAACGTGCGTTGATCAAGCAATACGAGGCGGACATGGCCGAAGTGCAGCGTATGTTACGTCCTGATACGCGTGATGCCGCGATTGCGCTGGCGGCTTTGCCGCGTGACATTCGCGGTTTTGGTCCCGTGAAAGACGCGAATGTGCGCAAGACAGCCAAGCGCCGCGAAGAACTGCTTGCTGTTTTGCGTGCTGCGCCGATGCAACAGGTGGCCGAGTAAACTCAGTCTGTCATATGATTGTTGCCTGAGCATGTTAATCAACCGTAGATTTCGACGACACAAGAGCTTTTTATGCCTGCAACCGATCGCCAAGTGGCGCGAGATATCACCTATGCCTCTTCTGCGAAGGGCCGTAGCGGACGCGCGATGATCCGTGTTCTTGAGAACGTCACTGGCCGCTTGCAGTTGATCCGCAAGGCACGCGGGTATGATGCCGAAGTCGCTGCAGGCGCTGATTTCTGGCAGGTCATTACGGCGCGCTACGGTGTCAGTCTTGAGGTTGTCGGAGGTACACTGGACAGCATCCCGCAGCACGGTCCGCTGATTGTGGTCTCGAACCATCCCTACGGAATTCTGGATGGCTTGATGATGGGACAGATACTGTCGGAACGCCGTGGGGGCGCGTTTCGCGTTCTGGCGCACCGCATTTTTCGCCGCGCACCCGATCTTGAGCGGGTGATCCTGCCGATTTCCTTCGATGACACCAAAGAGGCCGCCAAGCTGAACCTCGAAACACGCAGCAAGGCGGTTGAATACCTTAAATCCGGCGGCGCAATCGGCATCTTTCCCGGCGGTACTGTGTCGACATCTGCGACACCGTTTTCCAAACCGATGGATCCGAGCTGGCGCACGTTCACCGCCAAGATGATCGTCAAATCCGGAGCCACGGTCGTGCCGGTGTTTTTTGAAGGCCACAACAGCCGCCTGTTCCAGTTGGCCAGCCATATTCACAGCACCTTGCGCACCGGCATGTTTATTCGTGAATTCAAGGTCAAAACCAACAAACCGGTCCGTGTTGTCGTCGGCGCACCCATCCCGCAAGCCGCGCTGGACCAATTCAAAAAAGACCCCAAAGGGTGCATGGATTTCCTGCGCAAAGCCACGTATGACTTGAGCCCAAGCCCTGTTGACGCTGCTCAACTGGGACATGAGTTCGAAGACAAATACAAGGTGCGCGGCAATGGCGGTGGGCATATTCGATAGCGGGCTGGGTGGCCTGACGGTACTGGATGCCGTGGCGAAACGCTTGCCTGATGTGCCGCTGGTCTATCTTGGTGACAGCGCACATGCGCCCTATGGCGTGCGGACCCCTGATGATATCTATGATCTGACAACCAAGGCCACGCAGCGGCTGTTTGATGCGGGCTGCGATCTGGTGATCCTGGCCTGCAACACGGCCTCTGCTGCGGCCTTGCGCCGGATGCAGGAAAGCTGGGTGCCCGAGGGCAAGCGCGTTTTGGGTGTGTTCGTGCCATTGATCGAGGCCCTGACAGAGCGGCAATGGGGCGACAATTCCCCCCCGCGCGAGGTCCATGTGAAGCATGTGGCGCTTTTTGCCACGCCTGCAACGGTCTCCAGCCGCGCGTTTCAGCGCGAACTGGCGTTTCGCGCGATTGGTGTGGATGTCGAGGCACAGGCCTGCGGTGGTGTCGTGGATGCCATTGAAGAGGGCGACATGATTTTGGCCGAGGCGTTGGTCAGCAGCCATGTCGATGCGCTCAAGCGCAAGATGCCCCATCCCGATGCGGCGGTGCTGGGCTGTACGCATTACCCGCTGATGGCCGAGCAGTTTCAGGCGGCTCTTGGCCCTGATGTGAAGGTTTTCAGCCAAGCCGAGCTTGTCGCCGAGAGCTTGGCCGACTATTTGAAGCGGCGGCCCCGGATGGTCGGGCCGGGCACTGCTGCGGCCTTTCTGACGACGGGTGATCCTGCCCGCGTTTCTGCTCGCGCGACCCAGTTTCTGCGACGACAGATCACTTTTGACGCCGCATGAGTCACAACAAGACCATTCATCCCGAGGGATAAAGACATGACCTACAACGTCACCATTTTGGGCGCTTCCGGTTATACCGGCGCGGAACTCGTGCGTCTGATCGCAACGCATCCGAACCTTGAAATTGCGGGGTTGTCCGGCAATTCCAAGGCGGGCATGGCCATGGCCGATGTATTTCCGCATCTGCGCCACCTTGACCTGCCCAAGCTGACCACGATTGACGAAATGGACCTGAGCGGCGTTGATCTGGTATTCTGCGCCTTGCCGCACGCCACATCGCAGGCGGTCATTTCCAAGCTGCCCGAGCGCCTGAAGATCGTGGATCTTTCCGCCGATTTCCGGCTGCGTGATCCGGCCGACTATGAAAAATGGTACGGCAAACCCCATGCGGCGCCAGAATTGCAGAAACAGGCCGTCTATGGCCTGACCGAGTTTTACCGCGACCAGATCAGCGACGCGCGGCTGGTGGCTGGCACCGGCTGCAATGCCGCGACGGGGCAATATGCCCTGCGGCCGTTGATTAAAGCGGGTGTGATTGATCTGGATCAGATCATCATCAACCTGATGGCGGCAGTATCAGGTGCAGGACGCAGCCTGAAGGAGAACCTGTTGCACGCGGAATTGTCAGAAGGGGCCCATGCCTATGCCGTGGGCGGTACGCACCGGCACTTGGGCGAGTTCGATCAGGAGTTTTCCGCTGTCGCCGGACGCCCTGTGCAGGTGCAGTTCACGCCGCATCTGATCCCCGCCAACCGCGGCATTTTGGCTACTGCCTATGTGCAAGGCGATCCGCAAGTTATATATGATACATTGACCGAAGCTTATGCGGTCGAGCCGTTTATCGAGGTACTGCCGATGGGACAACATCCATCCATTAAACATATCCGGGGATCGAATTTCTGTCATATCGGCGTCGTTGCCGACCGTGTGCCGGGGCGGGCCATCGTGATCGCCGCATTGGATAACCTGACCAAAGGGTCTTCGGGGCAGGCGTTGCAGAACGCCAACCTGATGCTTGGCCTGCCGGAAACAGAGGGCCTGATGATGGCGCCGGTGTTCCCATGAGCGGTGGTCTGAAAAGTCTCAAGAAACGCCGCCGCGTACAGGTAGTTTCGATGGCGGGGGTCAGTTTGGCGCTTGTGCTGGGGTTGTTGTGGTTCCTGCCCGATGACAGTTTCCAGTTCTTTCGGTCACCTTCCGAAGTGGCTGAGGCGCCACCGCCGCCCAATGAACGGTTCCGTATTGGCGGGCTGGTCGCCGAAGGCTCGCTGATGCGTGGTCAGGGCGAACAGGTCAGCTTTTCAGTGACTGATGGCGGTGCTGTCGTGCCGGTGGTTTACACGGGCATCCTGCCTGATCTGTTCGAGGAAGGTCAGGGCATGGTTGCGCAGGGCAACTACATCAACGGTCGCTTTGAAGCGGTTGAAATTCTTGCAAAACATGACGAGACTTACATGCCGTCAGAGGTGGTCGACGCGCTGAAGGCGCAGGGCGTCTACGTTGAGCCGGACGATGCTGTCGCGACCAATTAACCAATAGACTGCAGGCTTTGCCCCGACCGTATGGAAGGGGTGAAGATGCAGACCGTGACCCAAATTGCCCAAGAGATTATTGCCCGCGAAGGCGGCTATGTAAACGATGCCGACGACCCCGGCGGTGCCACCAAATACGGTGTGACGATCCATACCATGCGGCGCTTGGGGCTTGATCTGACGCAGGACGGGCGTGTCGATGATGCGGATGTCCGTGTCCTGACGCGGGCGCACGCGGTGTCGATTTTCGTTGAACACTACTTTCGCGCCCCGCGCATTGACCGGTTGCCCGTGCCATTGCAGGCCAGTGTATTCGATATGTATGTGAACTCCGGTGCCAATGCGGTGAAGATACTGCAACGATTGCTGATCGAAATGCGGATCACTGTCGCTGTGGATGGTGTGATCGGCCCCAAGACGATTGCAGCGGCCAAGCGGGCAATGCAGGCCGCACCCGATCATCTGGTCGATGCTTACGGCATTGCCCGACGCGATTATTACTATGATCTGGCAGAGCGTCGCCCCGCCAGCCGCAAATTTGCCCGCAGGCGCGACGGCGGCAAAGGGGGCTGGATCAGGCGTGCCGAAGACTTTGTAGCGGCCCGCTATCACCTGACCGATGCACAGCACCGCGCGAGGGTGGCAAAATGGGTCTGATATCGGGGATCATGACGTTCCTTTTCGGGGACGGGCGCAATGTTGTGGCCGAGACCGCGCAGGTGTTTCGTGAAAATACCGAAAAAGGCGCGGTGCGGGCGGCGGCGGCGCGGGGCGACAGCCTTGCGCAGTTCGCGGCAGAGTTCGTGCATCCGCGCCGCGGCTTGTTCGACCGGTTGGTCGATGGGCTGAACCGTTTGCCGCGTCCGGCG
>NZ_JAWOAN010000181.1:0-7741 GCF_046498525.1 Yoonia sp. | reverse complement strand
ACGGATCCAGGTTGCTCAGGGTGCCGCCGAAGTCGAAGAGATCGCGGAATGCAGCCCGCTCGATGATGGACACTGCAAAAACCGGGATATTGCCCTCAAGCAGCTGCTCCTGAATGTTACGCAGTGATCGCGAGGTGATGGCTGCATTGGTGCGCGTGAGCAGAACAGCATGCGGGATCGACCGCCTAGCCAACCGTTCCTGGTTCTTGATGAGGCGAATGGTCTTGGCTGCACCCTTGGCATCCATGAAGGAGCCTTGGGTTGGGACTATAACCAGGTCCGCCATACCAATGGCATTGGCGACCATCAGGCTTGCTGTGCCTTCCAGGTCGACGATGACGAACTGAGAGGTCCGTGTGGCCTCATCGATCTGATCAACAATCGAGTCCTCGGTGATATCGCGAAGCACCGTGATGTTGGGTGGCTTCTGCGGCGCGTCTGCCCATTGGGAGATCCACTTCTCTGGATCGGCATCAAGCAAGGTAATCGACGCACCTTTTTCAGCCAGCTCCGTCGCCAGCAGGAGCGCGCTTGTGGTCTTCCCAGCCCCGCCCTTGGGGTTGGCAAAAGCGATAACAGGCATGGCGGCTCACTCTCATTTTGGACCCATAACGCATAAATTACCAGATAGCTATCCAGTAGCCAATAAGTATCTAGTAGCTATACGATAGCTACTTATTAGCTACCAGTTAGCTATCCGATAGCTGTTTGGTATTTGCGTGATACCTGATAGCTATCTTCGTAACCAATGGCTGAATTACAGGGGTAAGAACCAGACAGCCATCATCCGGCAAGGAGACGCCAGGCGTGCTTGAGTCAAGGTTCGTGGTATCAGTTACCCATAACAAGATTCGTGGTATCAGTTACCGAGATTCGTGGTAACAGTTACCATGAGCTTGCGTTAATTTAGATGTATCAAGGACTTACGCAACCTTATCCACAGCTTAACACATACTTTAACACATACTTAACACTCAGCACGATGCTCTCCTTGCCAATGAACAACTTTGGATCTACATCATGAAATGTATATCCAAAGCGAGGACGTCGGTATGCAGATTGCAAGATGGGGTAATTCTCTCGCTGTTCGTTTGCCTGCGGAACTTGTTCGGGAACTCGGCCTAAAGGAGGGCGACCAGATCGACCTGGCAAAAGACGACGGGACCGTGCTGGTCCGGCGCCAGCCCCGAGCCGAGGAAGTTCTGCAAGGACTGCGGCGCTTTCGCGGCAAGCTGCCCAAGGACGCGCGTCTGAGCCGTGAAGCTGCGCATGAGCGCTGAATTCGCGGACACAAACGTGATCCTTTATCTGTTGGATGATGGCTCAAAGGCTGACCGGGCCGAGGAGATCTTGGGGCAGGGGCCCCGGATCAGCGTGCAGGTTCTGAACGAAGCATTGGTCAATTGCCGCAGAAAGACAGATCTCAGCTGGGAGGAAACCGGTGCGTTTCTCGCTGGCGTGCAGTCGTTATGCACCGTCGAGGATCTGACGTTGCACACCCACCAGGTGGGACGCGCCTTGTCAGAGAGGTACAAGTTTGCAGTCTATGACGCGATGATCGTGGCTGCTGCACTTATTGCGGGATGCACGACATTGTGGAGCGAAGACATGCACGATAATTTGTTGGTGGAAGATCAGTTACGGATCGTCAATCCCTTCGCCTGATTGCCAGTTGCATTGCTATTTTCCAACAACCCAAGGCGTTCAGCCCGTTCCAGCAACATCCTGGCTCATTTCCGATCAGGCTCTGAGAGAAGGGGCCCCGTCGGGCGACCTGTCGCAACAGGCAGATAGGTCACGATGCCTCATCGCAAAGCGCGTTTACCATGTCCAGCGTGACAGGGGCCACATCCGGGCATGCCGCCAGAAGCGGAATGCCGTTGCGCTCGGCGCGGGAGATAGGTCGTTGCAAAGAACGCCGCGCAAGCTCGGAGACTACCTCGCCGAGGGTTCGACCCTGCTGCCTCGCAATGGCCTTCGCCGCGAGCAGGACATCGTCATCGATAGATGATGAGTAGTTCGCATGGGATTCCTGTCGTGCATCGATCAAGTGAGAAACGCCATATTCACGAGCACCTCCACCAAATGTGATGTTTTGCAATTTCGGAAGTCATTAGTAAACGACCGTTTGTAAAAGAATGCAACGACGGTCTCCGTGGTCGCGATCTTTCCAAACCCCTTGATTTTCCTGCTCTGAACGCGGCGCGGGAAGCCTCGCCTGCATGCACGGGCGATGCCTGCGTAGACAGCAAAGTGCCCTTACCGAAAAACACTTGGGTAATGTGCAAAATACACGTAATTTGCACATATGAAATCCTATCATTCTGAAACAAAAGATGTTTCCCAGAGCCCCAGCGAGAGCCTGTATGACGGCAAAATCGCCGAAGAGGACCTGTGGTTCCTTCCCGGTCCGATGGAAGAAGAACCAGGGTTTCTGGCGCCTCTGCCGCGAGCCGAAACCGATGAACGCGCACAGATTACCGCTTGGGAGCTGGCGCAAGCTGAACAGGCGGTGCACCTGGCGCGGGTCTCAGCGCGTTTCGGTGCCCTGGACGAACGGCTTCGACGCGGCCCCGAGGGATGGCGACACCGGCTGGCCATGATCGAGGCCTCGGAGCTCAGCTGGCTGACAGGGCAACGGGTTCCTACCGACCGTCTGGGGCTGTGGCATGCCATGCGGATCAGTGCGGCCAGTGACGACACGGGCGCTCTTCAACGTGCCGCCTGGGCGTTTCGGCGCCTAGCAAGTGGCCCCGGGCCGGAGCCGGACCTCGCGACCTTTCTCGGCCGGCGGGATATTCCAGGGCAGGATCCTCTGTCCGACAAGATCTCCACCTGGAATGCGATCATGTCAGCCGCCGGAATACTGCATCCGATCGTTCGCGCATGCTTTGCGTTTCACCTATGGCCCCTGGCCGGGATCGGTCCGGAGGGTGATCCCTTTGAGGGCGCCGTGGTCGCCGGGCGTATTTCCGCCAGCGAAAGGCAAGGAGGCATCCTGTTTGTGCCGGTGCTGACGGGCGGGGCAGGGGAGCTGCGTGTCGGGGGTGACCCGGCAGAGCGTCTCCGGCGCTGGTTCCAGGCAACGGAACAGGGCCTCATTCGCGCCATGCGTCACATTGATCGCCTGGAATGCTGGGAGATCAGAGTCAGGGACCGGGCTGCAGTTTTGTCTGGTCGGACGCCGCCCCGACTGATCGAAGCTCTACTTGGCTGGCCCTTGATGACAGCCCCCATGGCCGCAAAGCTCACAGGTGCCAGCCGTGCCTCGGCCCAGAGAAACCTCGCATGGTTCGAGGAGCAAGGCTTGATCCAGGAGCTGACAGGGCAGGGACGGTTTCGCGTCTGGCGGGCGGTGCTGTGACGGGTGAGCGTGATGGCCGCACCCTCATTACGCCAGATCATCCAGTGCGATCTCAAGCGCATCCGCCAAAGCGCGCAGGGTCGCGACAGAACCCTGTTTGCGATCAGTCTCGATTTCGGCAACGGTGACGCGGTTCACCCCCGCTTTTTCGGCGAGGGCCGCTTGGGTCAGGCCACGCAGATCGCGGTAGACCCGCAGTGCGCTCTCGCCGTTGAGCAGGCGATTCACGTACTGCGCGGGGATCAACTCGTCCTCACCAGCCGCCAGGTTCGCCTTGGCAGTATCATAGGACTGAAGGTCCATCAGATCTTCGGCCGCAGTCCGCAGGCGATCATACTCGTCACGAGGGATGGTTATCATTTCGCTCATGTCACACCCTTTCAGTCATAGATGCTGCCACGGGGTCCGATATCCAGGACGGCCAGAACATTGCCTTGATCGTCCATGATCACACGCCAGTCGCCCACCCGCAGACGGATACCCTCTCGCCCCTTCAAGGACTTCACGTTGCTGGCCTGCGAGCGTGGGTCCTGCGCGTAAGCCTCGATCTTGGACCGGATCAGCATAGCAGTGTTCGCGGGCATCCGGCGCAACGCCTTGATCGCCGCTCTCGTGTAGCTGATCTGCTTCATTATGTAGCTTTAAGCTACTGTCTTCGACAGATCAAGGCATATGTCGCCAGTAGCTACATTTGCGGCCAGCATATCTCGGGCGATATCATTGAGTTCCCCCCTGGGACTTCGCGCCATGAAAAGGAACCCTGTCTTGAACCGGTCCCCTTGAAAATGCTGCGCTGCAGCATCATCTGCGTTGGGCAACAAAAAGTATATCCCGGCACCCCGGAAAGGAGAACCACATGGCCAAGCAGAACACGAACACCACCAATAACAACCTCCAGAACCTCTTCGATGCGAAGGGCTACGAAGACGTTTTCAAGACCCTGGCGAACGCTAACGAGCGCATGACCTCGATCATGGTCGAGACTGCCACGAAGTCGACAGATATCGCGGCCGAAACCGCCAAGGAGGCGTTCTCGAACCTCCGCGAAGTGACCGCAGTTCGCGACGAGCAAGCCGATTACGGCAAGGCGTACAGCGACTTCGTGCAGAAGCAGGCAGACCTTTTCATGCGCGCAACCAAGTCGCTTGGTGACGTCACGCAGGAATTCGGCACAGAGACGACCGAGTTCGCGTCCAGGACCGGTGAAGAACTTTCCGGCAAGGTGACGGCGAAAGCAAGCCAGGCCGCAGACAAAGTGTCCAACGCCGAGAAAAAGGCCGCCTGAGGCCTTCCGGACCAGTTTGATTACGACGGTAAGCGGCGGCCTCCAAGGCCGCCGTTTTCATTTGGCAAGTACTCATTGAAGTTCGGAAGCGGAACAGAATAAGCATTGTAAACCAATAAGATCAACGATCCGAGCCTTGGCATAACCATCGGCGTGGCCGAACCAGAGACGCCGGAACCAAAAAGAGAAACTTAACACTGATTGAAAAATTGCGGATCTGCCGAGTTAGTACAAAATGACGTCCGGCGTTCAGCATGGTGGCAACCTACAGGATAGGCGTGAATCGGTCAGTCGCTGCTCTGCGCATGCGCGACCGCGATGCGCGGTGAATTGCCCTTGCAAGATCGGGCTAACCGATAAAGCTGTAAAGCCGCGACCTGACCCGGCACCTGCCAACCCATACAATCCGCGAAGAAGCCCTCCCTCTCCATCAAGCTCAAGAAAGCCGGGTGGAGCGACGAATACTTACAAAGCCTTCTCAACGGCTTGACTGCTGCGTGAGCCAAACGCGATGACCCTGTTGGTTCAACAGGCTTGACCCTAGGTAAAAATAAGGTAACAATTACGTTTAATCACACGTCACTTCGGTAATGTTAGTGAAGATATTTTCTGGTTTCCTTTGATAAGGATTCAACCATGCCTGGACCCGCAGCCGCAATTGGATTATATGCCGCAGGGCTAGGAATATACTCGTTTTTTTCCGGCAACAGTGATGATATCGAACGTGAGTTCGAGATGTCCCAGATCAAGGCGGATCTGGCGAAGTTGCAAAATCTGTCCACCGCCGTGGTCAATCAAAATATCGCGCAATCGCTTGGTTCTGCGGATACAGCTCTGAACCAATTGGATATTTATGCAGCAAGTGAAGATGTCGAGACACGACGTGATGCCGCAAGCGATGCAATATTGCAGTCCCAGACTGCCTTGAATGAGATCGTTTCCCAAGCGAACGCCGCAAAATCCTCGGCCAGTGTTGAATCTCTTGCTTATATGATGGGCGCACTACAATACGCCGTTTTGGTAAGGCAGACCGTAGCGAATACTGTACAGGACGGGCCACTTGGTGGGCCGGGTCTGCATCAATCAGTAAAGGTTGCCACACAGCTGATGTATGATGAGGTTGGTCGCGACGATATTTATTCTGAGTTTCCGCGTGCCATCTCAGGGCGCATCGAGACAGAAGGGCTTGATGTAAATTTCTTTGGCACAAAAGTGACTGTAGATATCAACAGCTCGCTCAGTGGGCGCAGTGAAACTGTTGAAGTAACGCGAGATTCAGGGTTTCGCGACACCTTTCCGTTCCTGCCCTACGTAGAAGGTGACGAGAGTTTTAAAAACCGCGTGAACGCTGCGGCGGATGATGCTTTTGATCGAATATACAGCGCAGATTACAACGAAGTCCGTGTCGCGACATATCTGGCGATGGCAGTAGAGATGAACACATGGCTAGCACTGGATGCGATCAATGTGCAGGGCCTGTATGAACGGATTGGCACCTCCGGCAACGACATCGAAGAGGGTACAAACAGAGCTGATTACTTCAGCGGACTGGCGGGCGACGATATCTTGTCCGGGGGGAACGGACCTGATGCACTGAATGGGGGATCCGGTAACGATATCCTGCGTGGCGGACCACACCAAGATGTGCTGACTGGTGGGCTAGGCAGCGATATGATTTTCGGAAACGAGACTGCCAGTGATGCGATTGACGGTGATACAGCCCGTTTTTCCGGTTTACAGTCGGACTATTCTGTCAGGGGTGGATCGACTTATGCAATTGTCACCGAACCTGACGGGTCGCGTGACAAGCTTTTAAACATCGAGTTCCTGCGGTTCGATGATGTCTACGTTCCTCTTTCAGAGGGATCGTTTCTTGATACGGCAGGAGGGCCCGAAGATTTTCACGTGTCAGAACGTGTAGCACTTTTGTATGAAGCAGCGCTCGACCGAAACGGAGCGATTGATCTGCCGGGCCTGAATTTCTACATCGACGTGACAGAGCGTGATAGTCTGTTGGATGAGATTCTTGCGGCCGACTTGATGACCAGCCCAGAATTTACAGTCAAGTTCGGCGACGCGACCACGCTCTCAAATGATGAATTCCTTGAAAGGATTTATCTGAACGTGCTCGACCGGGAGTCTGACTCGGCGGGGCAACAGTTTTATCTGGACCTGCTGAACGATGGTAAGATCAGCAAGGCTCTGGCCTTGGCTGACATTGCAATAAGCCCGGAGAACACCCAAGGCTCCACCGATATCCTAATGCATCTTTATGAAAACTCCGAGGGTAATTGGAGTTTTATAAATGATGGCATGGAGATAATATAGTAGGATGAAGATTTATCAGGCATAACCGCCTTAAGCTTGTCGCATGGAGAGGGCAGAGCATACGTGCCAATACCGTGCTTTCTCACCTCCCCGTATCACCCTACGACACAACATCTCGTGCGGTCACGCACCTGACTCGGTACCTGCCAACCCACACAATTCGCGAAGAATTCCAACCCGTTCTTCTTCAATGTGTTGATGCGCGAGCGACGTTTTTGATCCAAGGCGGAAACCAAATCTAAAAAGGAATTTAAGATGGCCATTGCCACAGCGTTTGTACCGACCTCGATGCCAAGCGAGGAGGTTTGGTTCGGGACCGTCGTGACAGAAAACTCATCTCTGATAGTCATCGACGATGGCGTTCGGAAAATAGAGTATTTTGGATCTTTTTCTTATCCCAATGCTTATGAAGTCACCGGGACACTGAACGGTATAAACGAGTATTTAGATGGCACACTCCGTTATTCCGTGACTGACATTGGCGCTGATGCCGATCGGATGTATGAAGCCATACAGATATTAGCCAACCCCGATCTGACCTCATCAATCATCTTTGAAAAAGATGACACGATGGTAAGCGGCGTCTGAAGGGCACCGGGTTTCAGCTTGACGGCTGGAAATTCCAGGGAAGCAACTCGTCGATGCGCTGTTGCGGATGTCCGGCCGCGATGGCTTCGAGCGTGGTTTTCAGATAGGCGAAGGGTTCGACGCCGTTGATCTTTGCCGTCTCGATCAGCGATGCGATGCGGCCCCATGCGCGGCCA
>NZ_JAWOAN010000143.1:0-12865 GCF_046498525.1 Yoonia sp. | reverse complement strand
AGGAATGACAACGCAATCGCACAGACGCCGTAAACCCCGATATGGCTGTCTTTCATGATCTCCAGTCGCCGCGCCTTGTTCCAGCCACCCCAGAGGCCGTCGGCGCTGTCTGCCAACCCGTCTTCATGCATCGCACCCGTCATCACGACAGAGCCCGCCAGAACCAGCCCCGCAACGATCCCCGCAGGGATACCCGCCCAGATCATCACGGCTGTGGCAGCAGCCAGAATGACGCCCACCACAACGCCGACCAGCGGATAGGCCCATGCCGAGCCCGCCCCCCGATCCATGGCGCGCGTGCCATCCACCACAACAGGCAGCCGCGTGAGCAACCCCAATGCTGCTGGCAGGTCAACCCTATCGATCAAGGCATTGTCGGGTTTGTACAAAATGCATCCTTTCAGGGGCTTTTCATCGTGGCAGCGTGCGTTAAACAAGTGCAAGAATTGACTGCAGCGAGGATGCGATGCAAGCGCCATTTACCACGATTTCGACCTTCCGCGATACGCTGGCAGCAGCCCCAGGACCCGATAGTGATGCGATCAAAGGCGCACAGGACCGCAATGCGCAACTGACCAAACCGCCCGGCGCGCTGGGCCGTTTGGAAGACCTTGCGATCTGGTACGCAGGATGGCGCGGTGATGCGCAACCGCAGATCAGGGCGCCACAAGTGATTATCTTTGCCGGTAACCACGGGGTTTGCGCGCAAGGCGTTTCGGCTTTCCCGTCAGAGGTGACGGCGCAGATGGTCGCAAATTTCGAACATGGCGGGGCCGCGATCAACCAGCTATCAAAGGCCTTTGGTGCCAGAATGGATGTCTATCCGCTGTCGTTGGACATACCGACCGCGGATTTCACCATCCAACCGGCCATGAGCGAAGCCGAATTCATCGACGCCTTGCAGACGGGCTGGAACGCCGTTGACCCGGATGCAGATCTTTTAGTGACCGGCGAAATGGGCATCGGTAACACAACCTCTGCGGCGGCTGTCGCGGCTGGCGTATTGGGCGGTGATCCGGCGGGCTGGACCGGTCGAGGAACAGGTATCGACGATGCCGGACTTGCCCGTAAGACAGACGTTGTAGCACGCGGCCTGGCCTTGCATGCGACGACCGATCCACTCGAAGCGCTCCGCTGCCTTGGCGGGCGCGAGCTTGTGGCGATGGCAGGCGCAATTGCAGCCGCCCGGTATCACCGCATCCCCGTTGTCCTTGACGGTTTCATCTGCTGTGCCGCCGCCGTCGCATTGCATAAGGCGGTCGATGGCGCTTTGGACCACGCGGTCGCTGGACATCTGAGCGCCGAAGACGCGCACCAGCGCCTACTGGATGCAATGGGCAAACAGCCCTTGTTGCAATTGGGCCTGCGCCTTGGTGAAGGCTCCGGTGCTGCATTGGCAATTGCCGTTCTGAAAGGGGCTATCGCCTGCCATTCCGGCATGGCGACCTTTGCAGAGGCTGGTGTGAGTGACGGCTAGGACGATTTTTTCTGCCTTTCATTTGCCTGTTGGCGTGCCGTCAGTTCCATCTCGAGTGCATTGTTCAGTTCACGGGCGCGCGCGACATATTCGGGTAGCTCGGTGATCGGCACGCCCGGGCGCCAGAGGGCTGCCAACTCGCGCAGCGCAGTGCGGTCATGCTGGTAGAACGCCTGCTCCAGTTCTGCTGCCTCGAACTCTGACAAACCAAGATTTTCAAGCGCATAGCGGCCTGCGCGCAAAGAGCTGTCAAACATCTCGCGCACGATGTCGTCGGCACCGGCCTCATAGAGTTCATGGACATGTATGCGGTCACGGGCGCGGGCGATGATATGCAGGTCGGGGCGCGTCTTGCGGGCATAGCGCACCAGTTTGTTGCCCGCCTCGCGATCATCAACTGCCACGACCAGCACCTTGGCATCTTCCAGTCCTGCGGCATTCAGCAGATCAGGCCGCGTGGGATCACCGAAAAAGCCGCGAAAGCCAAACTTGCGCATCATCTGCACCGTGCTGAGGTCATTATCGACCACCACGGTGTCAAACCCCGCGCTTCGCACGAGCCGGTTCACGATCTGCCCGAAGCGGCCGATCCCCGCGATGATGACGGTGCCTTGCTCGTCCACTTCATCGGGCTCGGCCTCTTCGGTATCGGCCATGCGTTTGATGATCATCTCGTACATGATGAAAAGCAGTGGTGTGATCAGCATCGACAGTGCGATGACCAGTAACAACTGCCCGCCCAGATTATCGTTCAAAACACCTTGCTGGAGCGAAAACGAAATCAGCACAAAGCCAAACTCACCAGCCTGCGCAAGACCAAGGGTAAAGAGCCAACGGTCCTTGTGGGGCAACTGGAAAAGAAGGGCCAATCCGAAAAGGACAAGCCCTTTGATCACCATCACGGCAGTTGCCAACCCTAGAATCCGTACCGGATCTCCGAATAACAGGGCGAAATCAATGCCCGCACCCACGGTGATAAAGAACAGCCCCAAAAGCAGACCTTTGAACGGTGCAAGATCGCTTTCCAGCTCATGCCGGAATTCCGAGTTGGCCAAGACGACGCCAGCAAGAAAGGTGCCCAGCGCGGGCGACAGGCCAACCATTGTCATCAAGACGGCGGTCGCGACGACCATCAGCAGGGCAAGGGCGGTGTACATCTCGCGCAGCCGCGCATGGTGGATATAGCGAAAGACCGGCCGCGTCAGAAAGACACCGGCAAAAATGACGAGGGCGACCGCACCAAGCGTGACAAGGGTGACACCCCATCCGGGTAGCCCTTCAATAAGGCTCAGGGTCGCGTGGTGATCATCACCGTGATCCGCGCCGGCAAGGGCCATAGACCCGTCCGGTGCAAGGCTCAGCACTGCGGGGACCGCGAGCAAGGGCAGCAGTGCCAGCATCGGGATCACGGCGATATCCTGCGCCAGAAGAACGGAAAAGGCCGAACGCCCCCCACTGGTGCGCATCAACCCTTTTTCGGTCAATGTTTGCAGGACGATCGCCGTCGAAGAGAGTGCGAAGATCATCCCGATCGCGATAGCTGTCGAGAGATCATACCCCATTGCGAGGCTGCCGCCGCTGATCGCTGCCATAGTAAGCAGTATCTGAAGACCGCCAAGGCCCAGTAACCTCTGGCGCATGTTCCACAGTGCCCGCGGGTCCATCTCCAGCCCGATCAGGAACAGCATCATGACAACCCCGAACTCGGCGAAATGCTGTAAGTCTTTTGTTTCGGTCCCCACCAGCCCGGTCAGAGGCCCAATGACGATCCCCGCAAGAAGATAGCCCAGAACGGATCCAAGCCCCATACGCGCCGCAAGGGGCACCGCGATGACTGCGGCCCCCAAATAGATTGTCGCCTGAAACAGGAAAGTTTCCATTTTTGCCTATCTGCCCCGAAACCAGTGCTGCGCACGATCATTAGCCTAGATTTTCCCGTCCCAGTCTAACGGGCATCAGACTGTTTGAAAGGGCGAAAGGGCCGGACCGCAAGAGCGGACTTCCAAGGTGGCAAACCTGCGTCAGATTTGCCCGGCAAAGCGGCGTCATGTGGCGTCACTATGCCATAAGAGCGATGCAGATGCTGCTTTCCAAAGAATTTATCGACCGTACGCTACGCCCATTTGCAAAGTTGAGCAGATACATAGCAGCCTGCACTTATCCCGACGGCAGTTCGATGGCATAGGTGCGTCCGCGTTTGACATAGTTCAGCGCCTTTTCACCGATTGCGGTGACCTGTCCCCCATCAAGAGCACTGCCGACTTCGACACGTATGTAACGCCCATTGCTCAACCGTACCAAGGCGCGCCGGGCATTTGCGCGGCCGTAAACGCCGATAAGGTTGATGTCGCGCAAACGGATCGCATCCTCTTGGGTTGCGGCGCGGGCGACACCGCCGGGGACCGGCTCAAGGTTTTGTGGCTGTACGGGTGCGGCCGCAGTCACAGGAGGAGGAGCGGCAGCGGCGACAGGTTGCGTTTGTTGTTGGGCGCGTGCGGAGACAACGACGTTGCCAAAGTTTGCAGGCCGCACATCAGGCCGCACCGAAAGCACGACGGCCAGTGACGTGCTGTTGTCAAAGCGCAATGTGGCATCGTCGGTTTCAATACTGGCAAGGATATCGGTGATGTCTGGCGTACCCGGATCAACACCGTCAGACAGGCCTTGCGGGCGAAGACGCGGCCGCAGATCAACGACGGCGTTCGCTTCCACAACCTCGGGGTCGAGTGTGACATTTCCTGAATTTTGCAATTCAAGGCCTGCAATCCCGACACTGCCAAGAGTAGGCGGGGTATCTTCGGTCACGCTTTCAGCAATTGCAGCACTGACGCTTTCTTCGGTTTCGGCGCTTTCAGGCAATTCCGCATCCGGCGGACGCAAGGGCGCTACGATATCCGGTCGTCCTGCAATAACAACCACACCGTCAGGTGCAGGTGCCAGAAGCGCCATGCGGTCAAGATCACTTTGGCTCAGTTCGGGGCGTAATGCGATGGCAATATCGGGTAGGCCGGAAATAACCAACGCCCCTTCCGGTGTGACCGTGCCTTCCGGCGTTGCCAGAATGAAGCCGTTCTCGTCGCGTGGGAAAACGACATCCTGGGCTGGCGGATCAGCAGGTGCGATAAAGCTCAGGTCGGTGTCCAACCTTACAAGTGAGGGCACATCGGGCTGTGCAATCCGGTCCGGAGGCATGTTGATTGCTGGTGCACGGAAATCGAATGGAAGGGTCCCCGACGGAATATCGATAAGGCGCGGTGCGCGCTGCCAGACACCTGTCGCCTGATAAATCCGGTTCGCTTCTGCGGGGCTTAACACCTGGCCACGCAGAACAGGCGCGTTGGCGCGGGCTTGGGCTGTGTCTTCAGGTGGCGGGGCCGGTGGAGACTGTACCGGCGGGATCGGTGCATCGGCTACAGTCACTGCCAACGTGTCCGGCAGCGTCATCCGGTCCGTCTTTGTTGCATCACGTAAGGTCGGCACGTCCAATGCGCCGATCCGGGGCGCGTCGAGTTCCGCCATCTGGAATCGCGGTATGCTTGGGCCATCCGCGGTAGCAGGCGCCGTGATCTGATCATTCGCTACCGTTGCAGGCGTGTCCGCGATCGCCACGGCCGGTTCCATGGGTGCGCTCGCGGCGATAGCGGCCACTTCAGATATATCTTGCTGGGTCCAGATAACGCCGCCAAGGATCAGAACAGCCGCTGCAATAGCGGCCGCAATAAGGGCCGGCTGCATGCGGCGCTGGTTAGGCTTTGGTGCCCGCGTCCGGTGCGCCGCAGGTTCTGCGGCCCCAAGTCTGGCCACAGTCATTGTCTCCTCGCTCAAGACAGCGACCAAGGGTGCCTTTCCCGTTTTGACCTGAATGGTGTGATATTCAGCGACAACCGGATCAAGCAGCGCGGACGTTGAAAAAACGGGCGTCGTGGGGATTACGGTCTTCGCAGCGGGAACATGATACTGCGCCGGGATATGATCGATCCAGATGGCCTGTCGCGGCGCAGGCGCTTGCGCAGCAATGGTGGCTGGCGCGGGTACCTGTTCCGGTGCCTTTTCTATCGGCACGTTCTCTGAAGCCAGCAGGGCGGCAAGATCATCCTTGTAGATTTCTTGCTGGGCTTCCTTGGGCAGATCAAACACCAAGAGGCGCGATTTGAGCCGTGTCCCGACCACCATGACAGGCAGGTCGTCGCGTGCGATCAGGGCATCAGGTCCGACAATGCTGCGGGCCATGTCGGTGGGTCCGAAAAAGACTTCTTTTTGAAACGTAAAGGGTTCGGGAACCGCGACGAAGGAAACCGGTTGAAACCCGTGTCCGGTTGCAAAAGCCTCGGCTTCTTGCAGGGTTTCGCGTGCCACGGCCGCAATATGGGTGCGTCCCCCGAATTTTTCACTGTCGATGATCAGTTCATCAAGTGCGTAGGGGGTTTCACCTTCGAGTGCTGCATGAATGTCCGCGTCGGTGGTCAGCGTGCCGTCGATTGCGATGTATTTGATCTGATCAAGCGGGATGATCAACTTGGTCCGCAAGCCATCAGGCTCGACGGTCAGCGCCTTCTGACGCAATGCCTTGAGGTCGTCATCCAACGTTTCGCTTGCGACATCGACGCGCCCCACACGCCGCCAACCGCGCGGTACGCGGTGCAGCAATTCAATTCCGTCAGACGAAAGTGATAGCGCAAAATTGGTGATCATCGCCACGCTCTAGCATGTTGGTCCCACAGGCAAAACGCGTTTTGCCCCCATGAGGGAAGCGTATAGCAGAAACCCGCCCACGCCAAGGGCTAGGGCGGGTTCGTGATTGGTTAGGCGGTGGCTTTGGCCAAAGCCTGATCAAGGTCGGCAATCAGGTCATCGGCATCCTCGATGCCGATGGACAAACGCACGATGCCGGGGCCTGCGCCTGCGGCCTCTTGCTGTTCGGCGGTCAACTGGCGGTGGGTGGTGGATGCGGAATGGATGATCAGGCTGCGTGTATCGCCAAGGTTGGCCACGTGGCTGAAAATCTCTAGGCTGTCGACCAGTTTCACACAGGCGTCATAGCCACCTTTCACCGCGACGGTGAACAAACCACCCGCACCCTTTGGGCATATCTTGGGCACCAGCTTGGCGTAGGGCGAGCTTTCCAGACCGGCATAGGTCACGTAATCCGTGCGTGGATCATCCTCCAGCCATTTGGCGATCTTCATCGCGTTCTCGACATGGCGGTCCATGCGCAAGGACAGCGTTTCGATCCCCATCAGCGTATAGTGTGCGGCCTGCGGGTTCATCGTCATGCCCAGATCACGCAGACCGATGGCGATGCCGTGAAAGGTGAAGGCCAGCGGGCCGAATGTCTCGGCGAATTTCAGGCCGTGATAGGCAGGTTCCGGTTCGCTCAGGGACGGGAACTTGTCATTGGCGGCCCAATCGAACTTGCCGCTGTCAACGATACATCCACCGGTGACGGTGCCGTTGCCAGTCAGATATTTCGTGGTGGAATGCACCACCAAGGTCGCCCCATGCTCGATCGGGCGGCAAAGATACGGCGTGGCCGATGTGTTATCCACGATCAGCGGAATACCTGCCGCGTCGGAAATGGCCGAGATCGCGTCAAGGTCGGTGATATGCCCGCCGGGGTTCGCGATGGCCTCGCAAAAGACGGCGCGGGTGTCATCGTCAATCGCGGCTTTCACGGCGTCATGGTCGTCAAAATCGACGAATTTCGCGGACCAGCCAAAGCGTTTGATCGTCTGGCTGAACTGCGTGACCGTGCCACCGTATAAGCGGCTGGAGGCAACGATATTCCGCCCCGGCTGCATCAGCGGAAACAGTGCCATGATCTGGGCTGCGTGCCCGGATGAACAGCAGACACCGCCAACGCCGCCTTCGAGCGTCGCAATACGCTCTTGCAGGGCGGCAACCGTCGGGTTGGTCAGGCGGGAATAGATGTACCCCACCTCTTGCAGGTTGAACAAAGCTGCCGCGTGATCGGCATCGCGGAACACATAGGCGGTCGTTTGATAGATCGGAACCTGTCGTGCGCCGGTCGCCGGATCAGGGCGGGCGCCTGCGTGAACTTGCAGTGTATCAAAACCGTAGCTAGGGCCTTCGGTCATTTCTGGTCTCCCCTTTGAAATTCATTGTCGCAAGGTGTAGGCGGAAACCGCGAACACCTCAACGGCCCTGACAAGCAAAGGACAAGATCATGCCACACCCGTTTCATTTGGCGTTTCATGTTTCCGATTTGAACGCAGCCAGAGAATTCTATTCCGAAGTGCTGGGTGCTGTCGAAGGGCGTTCAACCGAGACTTGGGTCGATTTCGATTTTTTCGGGCATCAGCTCAGCCTGCATCTCGGCACACCCTTCGCCACCGAAGCCACCGGCAAGGTCGGGGATCACATGGTGCCGATGCCGCATTTCGGCATCGTGCTGCCCGTCAATGAGTGGACCCTGCTTGCCGCGCGTCTCGAAGACCGGAAGATCGACTTTATCATTCCGCCTTCAGTACGGTTCAAAGACGAACCGGGCGAGCAGTGGACGATGTTCTTCCGCGATCCGTCGGGTAATCCGATCGAGGTCAAGGGGTACGCAGATATGGCAGGGGTTTTTGCGACTTAGCGGAGTTTGCCACGTTTGGTCAAAGCTATCGCAGTCAGGTCGCAGGTCTTGCCCCCCGGCACAGCAGCAATAAACTTGAGAAGGCCCGCATCCAGAGGGGGCTTGCGGGCCATATCTTTGCCTTTGTTCAATACTGGACACTCGGCGGTGATCGCAACCATCACAAGTTCGCCATAGACGCGGATGGGTCGACCGTTCTTGCGACAGTTATTTTAGGCGAGCATACGTGCTAGCGCATCCAGAACCCGGCGGATTTGATCTGGTTGCGGATCGCCCTTTCGTGGCGCGGCAGGTTGTCCTGATCGAACAAGGCGCGCACCTTGGCCCCGCGTCCCTGATAGACCATGCGTTTGAAGGGATCGTGCAGTTTCAGCAGTTTCTTGATCTTGTTGGGGGCCGTGATCTCTTCCAGTAAGACGACCTGCTTATCGGTTGCGGTGGCATAAAACAGCGGAAGCATCCGGTAGTGATAGGTCAGATCTCCGTCCAGTCCTTTCAGTTCCGGTCCCGGCCGACCGCCGCCGGATGCGTGAATGACAAGCGGCAAGACAACCTGGTCAAGCCAGGGATCAAGCGGTTGGATCACCAGTTCATCGGGCGGATCATCGCGGACGCTGACCGCATATGCCGTAAACCGCGCACCGAATTCTGCGGGGTCTGCACCAAAGAACCAACCTGCGTTGAAATAAAGATAGCGTTCCCAGTACTCATCCGGTTGCGTCAGATCGAGCGCGCTTTCGAAATCCAGCCCGAAGCGATGGTAAAGCGACTTCCAGATCGCGGTATAGCCGGGCCAGTAAAGCTCTTCGACAGGCCAGGTGCCGGTACGGTTCATTGATGCGGCAGGGCGGGCAAAGTCGAAAGGCATATCCGCCAACTCGCCTGTGACCAGCGTATCGGTGTCGAAGAACACGAAGGGTTCACCTGCGGGCAGGACCTGCAATCCTTCGATCTTGTTGCCCTGCGGGTAGGATTGGCCGAAATGCCGCGACTGGAACGGGGCGATCTGCGCGCCGAGTGCCACAAGGCGTTCCTTCACAGGCGCAGACATACGCGGATCACCGTTCCACAATGGGCCAGGCTGTGGTTCCGCTACAAAAAAACCGCCCCGAAACTTCGGAGAATAGGCGCGCAACGAAGCCGCGAACAGTAATGCTTCAAATTCCAGCCGTCCACCTTGGCCGACGATCATGATGTTGAAATCTTGGGTCTGTGCCAGCGGCGCGGGCATGAGCGTTCCGATCGAAAACCAGTCGCGTCTGTCTAACCGCTTGAGCGGCGCCGACGCAAGAAACGCGCTGTCAATCTTTCATGCCGATCGGAAAATAATGGGAACGCCCCTGAATGGCCACCATTGCTGTGAACCCGCATTGTCGCATCGTTGGGGCTTACTGCTCGGGATAGTGACACCCTGTCTTGGAAGCGCCCAAGCGGCCGTCGGTATATGCAGGCAGTGACGAAGTGCCGGGGAACGGCGTTTGCGATGCTGCTGGAAGGCGCGTTGCAATTGCTGCTCTTGGGCCGATCTGTAAGGTTCGTGCGGTTCAGCCGTGCGTCGCGGCTATTTCCCTGGGGCCGTCGCTGCCTTTTTCCAGTTCCTGCCGGATGCTGAGGTGGCTCATGATGTCGCGCATCGTCAGTACACCTTTCAAGACACCGTCTTCGGCGACGATCAGCCGACTGGACTTATTGTTCTGCATCGCTTTCAGCGCTTCGAGTGCCGGCATGTCCGGCGGCACCTTTGCAATGCGGCTTTCGGTGCTCACGATGTCGCCGGCGGTTTTGCGCATCCGGTCCGCAGGGGGGACACGACCCACATCCTCGATCCGGATGCAGCCCAGAAGTGCGCCGTCACGGACCACCGGAAAGGTCGTGTGGTGATACTGGTAAAAATAGTTCTCGATCACGGTGTCCAAAGGTGTCTCGGCGTCGATCTTCACCGGGTCATGTACCATCAGATCGCTGACTGTGAGGCCTTCGAGCTCTGTCTGAAGCGCCATCCGCGCCACCGAAGAACTGGCTGCGGCGATCAAAAAGAGGCCGATCAGGGCCAGCCAGACGCCGGAAACTGCACTTCCCGAAACCAGATTGAGCACACCCAACAAAATCAGGACAATCCCGAAACCGCGCCCCAAGGCGGCGGCAATCCGCGTGGCTTTGGCGTAATCGTTTGTCCACCACCAGAACGCGGCGCGAAAAACGCGCCCCCCGTCCAACGGGAAGGCCGGGATCAGGTTGAACGTCGCAAGCACGGTATTGATCAGCGCGAGATATCCAAAAACGGCGGGTACCAACGCACCCGGCGTGGCGATTGCGAGGCCGAAAAATACTGCTGCAAGCACATAGCTCGTGATCGGGCCGGCGATGGCCATGTAAAATTCGGACTTCGCGCTTGGCGGTTCGTCTTCCATTTCGGCAACGCCGCCGAAAATGAAAAGCGTGATCCCCTTGATCGGCAAATCGAACTGCCGTGCGACCCACGCATGGGCAAATTCATGCAGGATGATCGACAAAAAGAGCCCTAGCGCTCCGGCGGCGCCTAACCACCACGCGGTTGCATTTGGCAGCCCTTCGACGGCCTGAGGGAAATAACCGGTCGCCAGAGACCATGTCACCAGAATGGCGAGAATGACCCACGTGGGGTCAAGGCTGACGCGGAAGCCCAGAATGGTGAAAAGGTCAAAGCGATTTGTAAACATGATGTCCGTATCAATGGCACCGGCGACAAGGCCGCGCTTTAACATTGATCAGTTTGATCGCCGGAATTGTCCGGCACGACTTTACGCGTGTTAACGCCCGGACCGGAAAGCCGGGGCAAGGTTGCCGGTATTGAAGGAGGTGTGATCATGGATGTCTTTCTGTTCTGGTTTCTTGTCGTGTTGATTATTTTCAGCGTCGCGGCGTGGCCGACATGGCCCTACACGCACGACCGCTGGGTTTATCGTCGGCCCGGTGGCTGGCGCTATACGCCAAGTGCGGCGTCCGCGGGGTTGGCGATCTTGCTGCTGATACTGTTCTGGCTGGGTATTCTCGCAATAGCGTGGCCGTGGGCGGCCGTGCCGGTGCAAGCCGGCTGAACGTGGCCGCTTGAAGCCTCGCAGGAACATGGAGCAAGCGCACTCATGACCGATAAATCCGACGCGGCAAAGCGGATCGACGAGTTGCGCGAAACCATCAACCGGCATGACCGGCTGTATTATACCGAAAACGCTCCCGAGATATCGGATGACGAATACGACCGGTTGTTTGCCGAACTCGAAGAACTGGAGGCCGCGCATCCCGATCTGGTGACACCTGCTTCGCCGACACAGCGGGTCGGGGCCGCGCCGGTATCGGGGCTTGAAGATGTCGCGCATATCGCCCCGATGCTGAGCCTGCACGCCGTGCGTGAAGCAAAGAAGATTGCGGATTTTTTCGACAGCGTGCACAGTGAAATGGATCGGGACGACGTGCGCTTTCTGGCCGAGCCGAAATTCGACGGGCTGTCGATCGAGGTGGTCTATGAAGACGGCCATTTCACCCGCGCTTCGACACGGGGCGACGGCGAGACCGGAGAGGACATCACGCATACGCTGCGTACCGTTCGGGGGCTGCCGCTGTCGTTGAAGAACCCCGACAAGGTGCCTGGCGAACTTGCCGTGCGTGGCGAGGCGATCCTGCCCAAGTCAAGCTTTCAAAAGGTGAACCGGACGCGCCTGGAGCAGGGCGAGGAACCCTTTGCAAACCCGCGTAACGCGGCGGCGGGCCTTTTGCGGCGCCTTGATCCTTCGGCGGCAGAGGATATCCGGTTTGCGGTGACGTTTTATGACGCAACCGGCATTGATGCCGATATCGCTCCGACACAGGGTGATCTGCTGAACCTGTTTGCCGATCTTGGCCTGCCGGTTATCGGTGATACGACGACCTGCACCGCCCGCGATGCCGCCGAGAGCTTTCACGACAAGCTTTTAGGACAGCGCGATGATCTAGACTACGAGATCGACGGCATTGTACTGAAACTCGACAGCCGCGCCGACCGCAATGCACTTGGCACCCGCAGTCGCAGCCCCAGATGGGCGATCGCATGGAAATTTCCGCCCCGGACCGAAGAAACACGGATCGCCGATATTGCGGTCAGCGTCGGGCGTACAGGGGCGCTGACGCCTGTGGCGCTGCTTGATCCGGTCGATATCGGTGGCGTGACCGTAGCGCGCGCGACCCTGCACAACATCGAAGAGGTGCACCGCAAGGATCTGCGCATCGGTGATACGGTGCGCATCGAGCGGGCGGGCGACGTGATCCCAGAGGTGGCCGAGCGTGTGCCGCGACCCGGCGTCGCGCGCGCCGACCCGTTCGAGATGCCCGATCACTGCCCATCCTGCGCGGCAGAGGTAGAGCGGCGGGGCCCGTTGACATATTGTCCGGCAGGGATTGCCTGTCATGCGCAACTCAAGGGGCGCTTGGTGCACTATGGCTCGCGGGGTGCGATGGATATTGAGGGCCTTGGCGAACAGACCGCCGAACAACTGGTGTCGCGGGGTCTGGTGGAGGATATCGCCGATCTTTATGATCTTTCGACCGACGATATCGCGCAGCTTGACGGTTTTGCCGAAGGGTCGGCCAGTGCATTGCGCAAGGCGATTCAGGATCGCAGGCAGGTGCCGCTGGACAGGTTTCTGAGCGCCCTTGGCATCCGCCATGTCGGGAGCGACGCAGCACGGCGGCTGGCCCGCGCTTTCGGGTCGCTGGATGCGCTGATGCAGGCATCAGAGGATGAGATCGCACAGGTTGACGGGATCGGTAATGAAACG
>NZ_JAWOAN010000287.1:0-42845 GCF_046498525.1 Yoonia sp. | reverse complement strand
CAAAGGTGCCCTACGAGCGCTGATTGCGTCAGTCACCAGTTGCATTGAAGATCGCACAATTGCTTGTGCGCCCCATTGTCGGACCTTATGAACTTTGGCGGCCCTCTCGTCTGATCCGGACGCGGGTCGGGCACCGGAGGGAAGTTTGATGATTGAGGCTATTTTCATACGCGGCCCAAGTGGGCTATGGGTCATCGTAGAGGGGCAAATTCGGGGATATAGCGGCGTATTCCTGCAGGCAGCTTTGCCCTGCAGCAGTTTGAAGATAAAAGAGAAATGAAGATAAATCAACACGCAAGACTTTCTATTGCACCGATGATGGACTGGACGGACCGGCATTGCCGGTATCTGCACCGGCTCATGACGCGGCACACGCTTCTTTATACCGAAATGGTGACGGCACCGGCAATCGTTCACGGTGACAGGGATCGCTTGCTGGGGTTTCACGCGCAAGAACAGCCGGTTGCTTTGCAGTTGGGCGGTTCTGAGCCAGCGCAACTCGCCGAAGCTGCGCGGATCGCCGAAAATTACGGTTATGCCGAGATCAATCTCAATTGTGGGTGCCCTTCGGACCGCGTGCAGTCGGGCAGCTTCGGTGCCGTCTTGATGGAAAATCCTGCGCTGGTAGCGGATTGTGTGACGGCGATGATCAAGGCGGTCAGCGTACCTGTGACCGTCAAGTGCCGGATCGGCGTCGATGATCAGGACCCGCAGCAGGTGCTGCCGGAGTTTCTGGCGCAGGTGTCGGCTGCAGGTGTCGACCGGTTTTCTGTGCACGCGCGCAAGGCATGGCTGCAAGGGCTGTCGCCCAAGGAAAATCGGGATATCCCGCCTCTGGATTATGATTTGGTAATGGAAATGAAGGGCTTGTTTCCCCATCTTCATCTTTCGCTGAACGGAGGCATCGGGTCGCTGGACGAAGCTGAGGCGTTCCTAGTGCGCGGGCTTGACGGGGTGATGATCGGGCGCGCGGCCTATCATACGCCATCCGCTATCCTTTTGGAGGCGGATGGACGCATTTACGACGATCCGTTGGGGCGCAGCGCGGAAGACGTTGTGCATCGGATGCTGCCCTATATCGCAGACCACCTTGCGCAGGGCGGCCGGTTGGGGCAAGTCACACGTCATATGCTGGGACTGTTTCAGGGACGACCGGGTGCACGGGGGTGGCGCAGGCATTTGTCTGAAAATGCCCATGCCGATGGTGCAGGACCAGAGGTTGTGCTGGCCGCTCTGGAACATGTCACGCAGTTGGCAGCTTAGGGACGCGAAATGGAAGACATGATGTTGATGGCCATGATGGCCACTGTGCTTTTGGCGCTCGGTGCCTTTGCGGGGGTGCTTGCGGGGCTTTTGGGCGTGGGGGGAGGGATCGTTCTCGTTCCCGGATTTTTCTATGTTTTCAGCGCGCTGGGTTTCGACAGCCCGCAACTGATGCAGATTTGCCTCGGCACATCCCTGGCCACGATCATCGTGACCTCGTTACGTTCCGTTGCAGCCCATAACAAGAGAGAGGCCGTTGACTGGCTGATCCTCAGAGGATGGGTCATTGGCATCGCAGTGGGCGCGACGGTTGGTGTGTTGGTGGCTGCTTCACTGCGGTCTGAGATATTGCAGGCAATCTTTGGGATACTGGCGATCGTTGTGGGCGTCTACATGACCCTTGGCCGCGCGCATTGGCGACTGGGCCCAAAGATGCCCCGTGGCATTCTACGTGCTGTCCTGTCACCGATCGTTGGCTTCCTGTCGGTGCTTATGGGCATTGGCGGCGGGTCATTCGGGGTTCCGATCATGACGCTTTATGGCGTGCCGATCCACCGTGCGGTGGCAACCGCTGCTGGTTTCGGGGTGATCATTGCGGTGCCATCGGTCATCGGTTTCCTGTTTGTGGATATCACAGTGGCACCGCCCTTTACCGTCGGTGCGGTGAATTTTCTGGCATTCGGTCTGGTCGTCGCCATGACACTTGTGACGGCCCCTTGGGGCGCTGCCTTGGCGCACCGGTTGGATCCGCGGCCACTCAAACGGGTGTTCGGAGTGTTCTTGCTGCTGGTTGCACTGAACATGCTCCGTAAGGCGCTGGGATGGTAGCACGCAGGCTTGCACGGCAAGGGTACGTCATTTTCGGGCATGATCCCGATGTGGCGGCCTGGGCCGTGCAAGCACGCGGCGTTGCATTGCAGGTTTTGGCGCAAGGCGGAGAACGCCGCCATGGGAGCACGTGGTTTGTTGGCGTCGACGCTTTGCCGAATGCCCCTGATGGCAGCGTGAATGGTGTTCCTTTGGCGGGCACATGGCGCTTGCATGTCAATGCCCCGCCGCAATGGCATCGCGCGCAGCTTTCCGTCGTTTTCCCTGGTTACCCGCAGCAAGACGCGGGCGAAAGTGACGCTGCACACCGGTTTCGCCGGAACCGGGATGCCGCGCATGTCGACGGGCTTTTGCCGGAGGGGCCTGACAAACGCAGGCATCTGCGCGAACCGCATAGTTTCATTCTGGGGCTACCGCTTGATCCGGTCAGGGCCAGTCCGCTCGTCGTCTGGCGGGGGAGCCACATACTCATGCGGGCGGCGTTTCAGCGGGCGTTTGAAGGTCTGCCTTCCCAGCAATGGGGCGATGTCGATGTGACGGATACCTACAAGACTGCGCGCCAAGAGGTGTTCGATACCTGTGAACGTATCGAGATTATCGCCGGACCGGGGCAGGCGATATTGCTGCACCGGCATCTCTTGCACGGGGTGGCACCTTGGGCTGACGATGCGTCGGGGGATATGCGGATGATTGCGTATTTCCGCCATTGGTTGATCCGGCTGCGTGGCTCTAGGCCTTTTGTCGGTTGTAGTCCGCCAACCCTTTCCCGGCCTCATCGACAAAAAGGCTGGGTAAAATCCGCTGGCTGGTGATCTGGTCGACGCGGATTTCGTCGAACTGACCGGTCGTTTCGCACCAGACAACGCATGTCCAAAGGCGGCCCCAATAATCCAGTTGCAGGGGCCTGACCGTGCGCTTGGAGTCCTGTATCACAAGCTCCAGCTTTTGGCGGGTCCGGACCGCCTGTCGCAACATCGGCAGATGCTGGAAACCGCGCGCGGCATCGGCGAAGGGGTAGATCGCAAAGCCCGATCCGCTGGGTGCGCGGCTGCGGTCTTCTGGCATCACGGCGTCCAGCTTGTCCGAAAGGGTGCGGGCGGCGGCGGAAAGCTCGGCATCATCGGTATGGCGCACGGCGCTCAGCCCCAGATGCAGCGCCTCCATCTCGGTCATGGTCAGGTTCAAGGGGGGCAGGGTGACTGCGGCTGTGACACGGTAGCCGATCCCGCGCTCGCCGGTGATCGGTACACCCGACGCAGCGAGCGTTTCCATATCGCGATAGATCGTGCGCAAGGATACATCGACAGCTTCAGCCAGATCCGAGGCGCGGTGGAGTGATCCATCGCGCAGAATTTGAACAAGCTGCATCAGGCGGTCGGCGCGGCGCATGGTTTTCCTTTTGATTCGGTGTAGTTTTGTCAATTTTCTGGCAACTGACAAGTTTTTGTCACGAGTTTTAGGAAACCCATGAAAAAAAGGGCCTTGGAGCGTTCAAAATTGTCACTTCATGCTTCCATTGATGCCATTCCAGCCCTATCTGTCAGCTTAGAAAGATCAACTGACTTGCGGCGCGCCCGCCCTCCATAGGAGAAAACACATGCTTAACAATATTGGCCTTCCCGGTCTTCTACTGATCGCTGTCGTGGTTCTGGTTCTATTTGGCCGCGGCAAGATTTCCAGCCTGATGGGCGAAGTCGGCAAAGGGATCACTGCCTTCAAGAAAGGCGTGGATGACGGCAAGAAAGAGATCGAAGAGGGTATGGCCGAAGCCAAAGATGTGACCCCTGAAGAAGAAAAAGACAAAGTCTGATCACCTTGCCTGAGCGAAAGGACCGCGCCTGATGTTTGGCCTTGGTTGGAGCGAAATGCTGGTTGTCGGCATCGTGGCGCTGATTGTGATCGGCCCGAAGGATTTGCCCGGTCTGTTCCGGACCATGGGGCAATTCACTGGCAAGGCGCGCATGATGGCGCGGGAGTTTACGAACGCCATGAACCAGGCTGCTGATCAGTCCGGCATAAAGGACGTGTCAAAGTCTCTGAACGCCGCTGCCAACCCCAAGAAATTCGGTACTGACAAGATCAAGGAAGCGACGGGCATGTCCAAGGGTCCTGCAACCACTGAACTGTCCGCAGAGCGTCAGGCGGCAAAAGAAAAAATGAGCAAGGCGATGGGCGATGCCGCTGTTGCGCGCAAGAGCCGTGAGGCCGAAGACGCCGCCGCGAAAGCGGCCGAAGCAGCAGCCACCGAAAGCCCTGCGCCAGAGGCAAAACCATGAGCACTCATGACAACATCGAAGACAGCTCTGCGCCGCTGCTGGAGCATCTGGCGGAACTGCGAACGCGCCTGATCTATTCGGTGATGGCCTTTCTTGTTGGCATGATCATCTGTTTCTCGTTTGGTGGCGCGCTTCTTGATTTCCTGCTCAACCCGATCGAGAAAACCATGCGTGACCTGGGTAATCCGAACCCCGTCATGCAGTACACCGCGCCACAAGAGTATTTCTTTACCCTGATCCGTATCTCGGTGGTCGGCGGCCTGACGCTGTCTTTTCCGGTCATTGCGTACCAGTTGTGGCGCTTTGTAGCGCCCGGCCTTTACCGCAACGAAAAAAACGCGTTCCTGCCGTTTATCGTTGCCTCGCCAGTGCTGTTTCTGATCGGGGCGGCCTTTGCACATTACATCGTCGTGCCGTTGGCGATGGCTTTTTTCCTTGGCTTCGCAGACCTGCCATCCTTTGTTTCGGCGATCATGGCCGGCGCTGTGCCGCCCCCGCCGGGTGCCGATCTTTTGCCGGGTGCTCCGGGTGGACTGGCGCTGCCCAGCGTTGCTCCTGCCACATCCCAAGGCGTTGATATCGTCTTTAACGGTAAGGTGAATGAAACGCTTGATATCACGCTCAAGATGATCGTGGCTTTCGGTGTTTGCTTCCAGCTACCCGTTCTTTTGACCTTGATGGGCTCTGCCGGTTTGGCCAGTTCCCGCGGCCTGCGCAGCACGCGCAAATATGCCGTCGTGGGTATCCTGATTGTCGCGGCCCTTGTCACGCCACCTGATGTGACGACGCAGCTTATCCTGTTCGTGGTCGTTTTCGGTCTTTATGAAATTTCGATCCACCTTGTCGCGGCAGTCGAACGCAAGAAAGACCGCGCTGCACGTGCGGAAGGGATCATCAGCGAGGATGAAAGCCTCTTTGACATTGATGATGATGATGTCAGCGACGGTGAAGCCGCAGCAGATGCCCCAGATGCCGAGGACCCCAAGGCGTGAGCAAGAAAACCTTGCATCGCATTGCGGCGGCGTTGGAGCGGCTGAGCCCGGCGCCGGAAGATGCGCCTGATTTCGCCGCTTCATCTGCTTTTGTCTGGCATGCCGATCCTGACCGCCTCGCGCCTGTTGCGCGGGTCAACCGCGTGGGTGTGGATATGCTTGTCGGGGTGGACCGGTCACGCGATACGCTGATGGCGAATACGGTGCAGTTTGCGGCCGGACTGCCAGCAAATAATGCCCTGTTGTGGGGCGCGCGAGGCATGGGAAAGTCAAGCCTTGTCAAGGCTATACATGGCGCAGTAAATGTGGCTCATCCGAGCCTGAAGATCGTCGAGGTGCAGCGTGAAGACCTGCCGACGATCGGGCGCTGCCTGAACCTGCTGCGTGGCGCACAAGAGCGGTTTATCCTGTTTTGCGATGACTTGTCCTTTGGCCACGATGATGCGCACTACAAGTCGTTGAAGGCCGTGCTGGATGGTGGGATCGAAGGGCGGCCCGACAATGTGGTGCTTTATGCGACGTCGAACCGCCGCCACCTGATGCCGCGCGATATGATCGAAAATGAACGGTCTTCGGCGATTTCACCATCCGAGGCGGTCGAGGAAAAGGTTTCTCTGTCAGACCGTTTTGGCCTTTGGCTGGGCTTTCATCCCTGCGATCAGGATCAGTATCTGGCGATGATCCGGGGGTATTGCGATGCCTACGGCGTCGATATTGATGACGCCACCCTGCGGGCGGAAGCAATCGAGTGGCAAGCAACACGCGGCAGCCGCTCGGGTCGTGTGGCATGGCAGTATTTCACCGATCTGGCGGGCAGGCGGTGCGTGCCATTGGCATAGGCCGCCAACCCGCCCGATATGATGGCCTTTTACTGCAGGAAATCGTCTGGGTTGAGGCTTTGCAAACCGCGCCGCACTTCAAAGTGCAAGAAGCTTGGGTCAGCGGCACGGACCTTGCCGATTGTCTGGCCCCGCGAAATGCTGTCGTTCTTTTCAACAGTCAGCGCGTCCATCTGGGTGTAGACTGTCAACAGACCGTCGCTGTGCTTGAGCACGACAATCGCACCTCCGCTGGTATCCGTCGTGACTGCGGCCACAGTGCCTGATCCGGCGGCTTTCACATCCGTTCCCGCAGGCACGCCAATGTCGATGCCTTCATTCGATCCAGGTGAATAAGCCCGAATGATAGAGCCCTGCACCGGCATCACGAAGCGTGCGCCGCTGCTGGCCGGTTGTGCCGCCGAAGTTCCGAGGTCGGGTGTCGCGGGGACTGCAGCTGCTGCAAGTGGTGCCGCTGGCGCATCGGCTGGCAATGGCAGGGCGGCGCTGGGTGGTACCGGCGTTGCCGACCCGTCGCCGGGTGCCGTTACTTCTGTCGCTGTGGTTGGTGCGGGCGCGGTCCCGCCTTGCGGGATCAACAGGTACTGCCCTTCGCGGATGGTGAATTCGGCATCCAGCCCGTTCCATTCGGCAATATTTGTGACCGGCACATTGTAAAGGCGCGAGATCGAGAACACTGTCTCGCCGCGATTGACCTGGTGACGGATCGGTTCGTTGCCACGCACGACAGGGGGTGTCGGGACCGGTGTCGGCGCAGGTGCTGCCACGACGCCGGTGTTGCGCGCATCTGCGCGGTCGAGCGCGGTGGTGGCCACGGCTGCCACATCAAGCGGTTGGATCGGTCCGGTGGCAATCGCACCGGTGGCAGGCGACGGTTCCGTCACCCGTGAGGGCAGGGCGATAATCTCGTCCCGGCGCAGGATCACATCCGGGTCGATCCCGTTGTATTCGGCCAGTACATCGGCATCGAGCCCGAGACGTATCGCAATCCCGCGGATGGTGTCATCGCGGCGGGCCACGACAACTTGGTAGTTGGGATAAGAGATTACGCCACGGTCATCAGGGCGCGGCCGTCCGGAAAGTGACTGGACAGCGGTGGATGTATCGAACCCGTTTCCGATATCACGCATATCGAGATCAAAGTCCGCACATGCCGCGAGTGCGATCATTGCCACACCCGTCATCATACCGCGCCTTACAGGGATTTGCCCGTTCGCCATCCTACCGCTCCTTTGCCAAGCCGCCCCTTATCTATGAGGTCGTACCATATTTTGTGGTACTTTACTCTTGTCCGAGCCCTTCTAGCAAGGGCACAAACCGAACAGAGCGCAATTCATCATATTCCAGGCCGGTTTCGGTGCGCGTGACACGGATCAGGCTTTGTACCGCGTCCGACTGTCCGACAGGCAAGACCATGATACCGCCGACACGCAACTGCGCGAGCAAGGGTCCGGGCGGGTCTTCTGCGGCGGCGGTCAGCAGAATGCGGTCAAAGGGGGCCTGTTCCGCAAATCCGTGGCTGCCGTCTGCCGTGAAAGTGGTGATATTGGTGATGTCATTGGCCTCGAACACCGCGCGGGCGGCCTGCACAAGGCGGCGGTAGCGGTCCACGGTATAGACACGCCGGGCCAGCCTGCTGAGGATGGCGGCCTGATAGCCCGAGCCTGTCCCGATTTCGAGAACCTTGTCACGCGGATTGATCTGCAAGGCTTGCGTCATCAGGCCAACAACGGAGGGCTGGCTGATGGTTTGGCCGCAGGCGATGGGCAGGGGCATGTCATCGTAGGCGCGGTCAGCGAACGTGCCTTTGATATAGTCGGCGCGGTCAACCTGCTCCATGGCCGTCAAGACACGCGCGTCGGTTACGCCCTTGCTCCGCAGGGCGTAGAGGAATTGCATCTTCGTTGCCGCGTCAAAGGTCACTTGAGCGCGTCCTTCAATTTGTCCACCATCGTATAATCCGTCAGATCCACCCGCATCGGTGTGATCGATATATAGCCGTCAAGATTTGCCGCCGCATCGGTGCCCGGTGCCGTGGGTTCATGTTGCGGGCCGCCACGGACCCACATGAACTTGCGTCCGGAAGGTGACATCTGGGCCTCTGCACGGAAGCGGGTGTTCAGGCGAAAGCCTTGTGTCGTTGCGGCCATGCCCTTGACCGCAGCGGCGGGAACCGGCGGGAAGTTGACGTTATAGAAAACCCTGTAATGGGCTTGATCCCAAAGCGTTTCGTTCAACAGGGCGCGCACGGTGGCCGCGCCATGGGCGGCGGCGGCCTCGAACGGATTTTCGAGGTCCTTGTTGTCCATGCCGTAAAACTGTGACAGCGCGATTGACCGCACGCCTTGCAGCGCACCTTCGATGCAGGCACCAATCGTGCCGGAGTAAAGCGTATTTTCAGCGGCGTTGTTGCCCCGGTTCACACCAGATAAAAGCAGATCGGGCGGATTGTCCTTGAGCACATCGTAAAGCCCCGCGATCACGCAGTCGGCGGGCGATCCTTCGGCAGCGAACAGACGCGGCCCCATTTCGACGATCATCGTCGGGTGGGTGTAGCTGATGCAGTGCCCGACACCGGATTGCTCGAACGCGGGGGCGACGGTCCAAACCTCGCCATTCGGACCGGCAAGCTCTTGCGCGATCTCCGTCAAGACCTTCAGGCCCGGTGCATTTATGCCGTCGTCATTGGTGATCAGAATACGCATGAAGCCGCCCCCTTTGCTTGTGCCCTGTTCCTATGCGCAGAAACGACGGGCGGCAAGTATCGGGACATGGCGCATTATCGGATGGCCCTAGCCGAGGATCATGGGCAACAGTCGCGCTGCTTCTGCCGCCGGGTCGTTCAGTGCCGCGCGATCCTCGCCGGGGTAGAACCGGGCGCGTGTCGCCGTGGGCATGGGCTGTGGTGTCAGGATTTGCACCTTCGGCCCGGTATTGACGCTCTCGGCGGCCCAACTGCGGGCGAGGGCGATTTGCGCGCCCTTGGTGGCACCGTAAGCGCCAAAGAACTGCGCCCCGCCGCGTGGGTCGTCAAAGAAGACCGCTTGTCCTGTCTGCCCCAGCAAAGGGCTGACGTAGGCAATCAGACGCGATGTGGCTTCGATGTTGATCATCATGGACTTGGCAAGGTCCTTGGGACCGATGTGGCCTGCGGGGGCAAGCGGGGCTGCGTGAATGGCTGTGTGTAGCCAAAGATCGAGGCTACCCCAGCGGTCGTAGATGCCACGGCAAAGCTGCTGCATCGCCTCGTCAACGGTAATATCCATCGGTGCAAGCGTCGCTTGGCCGCCTGCCGCCTGGATCGCATCATCCAGTTCTTCCAGCGCGCCGACGGTTTTGCCAACGGCGATAATGTGATGGGTGGGCGCAAGGGCCTTGGCCAATGCCGCCCCAAGGCCGCGTGAGGCGCCAGTGATGAGTGCAGTTTTTGTCATAGGCCGCGTGATGTGCCGAACAGCGTTAGAGGTCAAGTCCTAGCTGCGTGGCAATGCAAGTGACTGCGAGCGCCCCCAGCGGTCGGTCAACAGCACCTGATCATTTCCAATCGCGGTCACCCGCACGCCAAAGGCTTCGTCCCCGACATGGACCCGTGCAATCTGCCCGCGCGAGGATCGCAGCAAGGCAGATGTGCCGTCATGGGCCTCCATCACGCCGATGACGGCAAGCCCGTTTAGGTCTAGCGCGTTGGGCATTGTTGCTGTGACGCCGGGTTGACCGGCGTTTGCTTGTTCGTCCGACATTTTGAAAACCGCATCGATGTTTATGTTTTGCGTGCTCTTGTCAGAGAATACGGGAAAGCGATAGGGGCATGGACCACCCTGACGCTGTCTAATGCGCACAACGCAGGACAAAGGCGTTCACATTATCGTTAACGCCACGGCCGCGTTATTCTGCGGCGGTTTTGGCCTTAAAACCTTGTTCGATCATATCCGATGGTGCGACCGGATATTCCCCCGTGAAACAGGCATCGCAATAGGCCGGAGCCTTGGGGTCGCGACCGCCTGCTTCGCCGACAGCGCGATAGAGACCATCGATCGAGATGAACTTGATGCTGTCGACCCCAAGATGATCGCGCATCTCCTCTTCGCTCATTGTCGCGGCCAACAGTTTTTCGCGCTGCGGAGTGTCGACACCGTAAAAGCAAGGCCATGCGGTGGGGGGCGACGCGATACGGAAATGCACCTCGGCTGCACCGGCATCAAGGATCATTTCCTTGATCTTTCGGCTGGTAGTGCCGCGCACAACGCTGTCATCGACAAGGATCACGCGCTTGCCCTTGATCAGCGCACGGTTGACGTTGAGTTTCAGGCGCACACCCATGTTGCGGATGCTTTCTGTCGGTTCGATAAAGGTGCGCCCCACGTACTGATTGCGGATGATGCCCATCGCGTAGGGAATGCCGGATTGCAGGGAATAGCCAATCGCGGCGGGTGTTCCGCTGTCTGGGACGGGGCAAACAAGATCGGCGTCGACCGGAGCTTCTTTCGCCAGTTCGCGTCCGATGTTTTCGCGGGTTTCGTAGACAGAGCGCCCGCCAAGGATACTGTCGGGGCGGCTGAAATAGACATGTTCGAAGATGCAGAAACGCGCGCGTTTCGGACGGAACGGAAAGTGGCTGGCGACGCCGTTCTGAGTGATGACGACCATTTCGCCCGGTTCGATCTCGCGGACAAATTCTGACCCGATGATATCCAGTGCACAGGTTTCCGAGGCCAGCGCCCAACCATCGCCGATCTTGCCCAGCACAAGTGGGCGTACACCCAGCGGATCACGGCAGCCGATCAGCTTGGTCCGCGTCATGGCGACGATGGAAAACGCACCTTCGACCTTGCGCAGGGCTTCTTCCATGCGGTCGGGAATGGTGCGGCCCATGGACCGTGCCATAAGGTGGATGATGCATTCACTGTCGGACGAGCTTTGAAAGATGGACCCGCGTTCGATCAATTCGCGCCGCAGCGACAGTGCGTTGGTGATATTGCCGTTATGGGCAATGGCTGCACCGCCCATCGCAAATTCGCCAAAGAAGGGCTGTACGTCACGCAGGGCGGTCTGGCCTTTCGATCCGGCAGTGGAATAGCGCACATGGCCGATCCCGATCGTGCCGGGCAATTGGGCCATCATCGAAGCAGATGTAAAGTTGTCACGGACCAGCCCCATGCGGCGTTGCTGGTTGAACCCTGTTTCGGGGTCGTGGGTGACGATCCCGCCTGCTTCCTGACCGCGGTGTTGCAGGGCGTGCAGGCCGAGCGCGACAAAATTTGATGCGTCGGTCACGCCGACCACGCCAAATACGCCGCATTCCTCCCGCAGTTTGTCATCGTCAAATGGATGGGCGGGGGGCATCGAGGTGGACAAGGGCAGCTCCGAATCCGTTGGTGTGGGTTGGTCCTGTCTTAGTCGGTCCGGGCGCGAGTGTCACGAAACGATCATAAACCCTGATGCAAAGTAACATCAGGATTAAATAGTCGCGCACGCTACCTTCACAAGTGCAACGCGACCACCACTGATCTGCGATGACCGAACCGGATGCGGCGGGACGGCTGCGTTATTCCGCCGGGGCGCCGCAGTTGCCGACAAGCTGCTGGTACTGTTCTGTAATCCAGCCCAGTGCCTGTTCGGGGTTCTGTTCTTCGATCTGGCCGGTCAACTGCGCAAAGACATCCGCCGAACGGCTGTCGTCGATCATCGCGATCTGCTGGGTTGCAAAGATCGTATCATAGACAAAAAATGCGACTGCAATCAGCAGGATGCCACGCAGAATGCCGAAGAAAAAGCCCAGCCCTTGGTCAACGCCCCCAAGGGCGGACCTTTGGATCACGCTGGAAAAGAGCGGGGTGAAGATGGAAACGACCACAAGAGCCACCGCAAACACCGCTGCAAAGGCAGCAATGATGGCCAATTCGCAGCTGTCGCCGATGAAATCACCCAAGATCGGGATTTGGCGCACAAGCGGCTCGACCTGATCGGCAAATATGAAGGCAACGACTGTCGCGCCGATCCATCCGGCGATGGCCATCGTCTCGCGGACAAAACCACGGCTGTAGGCCAAGACGCCCGACAGCAAAACGATGATCGCGACGCCAGCGTCGACAAGTGTGAAACCTTCCATGGTCCGTCTCCTGCGATTGACGCTATCTTGCGCCAAATACCTCTTCTACAAAACCGGCCAGATCGTCGGCGTACCGCAGACCCAAGCCCGCCACACTGGGCTGTTTGGCCTGTCGTGGCAGTATCGCAGTTGTAAAACCAAGTTTTTGCGCCTCTTTCAATCTATTTTCCGTTTGCACCACAGGACGTAGCGCACCCGACAAACTGATTTCGCCGAACACGACGGCCTCTGACGGCAGTGCCGCGTCTTCGCGCGCCGATACCAAAGCGGCGGCGACAGCAAGGTCCGCACCCGGTTCCGAGATGCGCAAACCCCCTGCTACGTTGAGATAAACGTCCAATCCGGTGAAAGGCACACCACATCGCGATTCAAGCACCGCAAGGATCATCGCAAGCCGCCCGCCATCCCATCCGACGACGGACCGGCGCGGTTGGCTGTGTGGCGAAGGTGCCACAAGTGCTTGTATCTCGCACAGCATGGGGCGGCTGCCTTCGATACCGGCAAAGACGACCGATCCGGGGGCAGGGGCGCCGCGTTCTGACAGGAACAGGGCCGAAGGGTTCTTGACCTCGGCCAGTCCTTTGCCGGTCATTTCAAAGACGCCGATCTCATCCGCCGGGCCGAAACGGTTCTTGACCGACCGCAGAATACGGAACTGATGGCCGCGTTCGCCTTCGAAATACAGAACGGTATCAACCATATGTTCGACAACGCGCGGGCCTGCAATCGTGCCGTCTTTGGTCACATGGCCCACCATGACGACGGACATACCGTTGCGCTTGGCAAATGTTGTCAACTCGTGCGCAGAGGAGCGTACCTGGCTGACACTGCCCGGCGCGCTATCCACGTTATCGGCCCACATGGTCTGGATGGAATCGATGATCGCCAGATCGGGTTTTTCAGCCTCGAGCGTGGTCAGGATGTCGCGCAGGTTGGTTTCCGAGGCGAGCATGACAGGGCTTTTTTCAAGCCCCAGACGGCGGGCGCGCATCTGCACCTGCGCGTTTGATTCTTCGCCGGAAATATAAATGACTTTCAATCCGTTACGCGCAAACCTTGCAGCGGCCTGGAGCAGCAAGGTTGACTTGCCGATCCCTGGATCACCACCCACCAAGAGGGCCGAAGCCTTGACCAGCCCACCACCCAGCACACGGTCCAGTTCACCAACGCCGGCCTCGGTGCGGGGCGGTTCTTTTTCCTGCGTTTCAAGATCGGTCAGCGGGATCGTCTTGCCCCGGATCGCGCCAAGCGACTTGCCCTTGGGGCCGCTGGACAGCGCTTTGGATTCGCTGATGGTATTCCATGCCTGACAGGCATCACATTGCCCCGACCATTTGCGAAACGACGCACCACATTCAGAGCAGGAAAAGGAAAGGTCTTTGGCCATGTTCACCTTTTGGACCAAAAGGGGAACCTTGGCAATGATCGTTCAGGCATTTGCCTTGGCGTGCGGTGTGAGCGCCGAAATCACGATGGACGCAAGAATGCAGGCGGTGAACAGATAAAGCCCCCAACCGGTTTCGATTTTGCCGATACCGACGCCTTTGAAAACCACGATATAGAGGGCGATGAGAAAGACATCGGCCATTGCCAGCTTGCCAATCCACGACAATACCGGGAGTGTTCTGTCCTTCAACAGATCGAAATGCACCAAGGCCAGACCAATCGTCTTGAGGTAGGGTGCAAAGAGCGCGAAGGCCGTGACAAGTAGCGCCAGCGCCACATCGCTACCCCAAAGCGCCTGCATGCCAGATATCACGCTGATCTCGCTCAACCCGAAAATCGGAAGCAGACCTGCCCGCATAAGGGGCGCAAACCACGCGATCGGAAACAGCGCGAGGAGCGACAGATTAGCGATGCGTAGAAAAGTGATCATAAGAAAACCCATATAAGGCAATCTCTTAGAGATTGAAACTCATCTGATCGGTGAGGTTTATTTGCCAAAAGTCTTGCGCTGGTAGCGCGTGCCAAGTTGGGTCAGTACTTCGTATCCGATTGTCCGTGCATCCTGCGCGACGTCATCAATGGTTTGATGCGGCCCAATCAGTGAAAGCTTCTTTGGTGTTTCTGTCAGGTCTGTGATGTCGATGGTCAGCAGGTCCATCGACACACGCCCGACCAACGGACAAGGCGTGGAGCCGTGATACAGCGTGGCCTTGTCAGACAGGATGCGCATGATCCCGTCGGCATAGCCGCCGGACACGGTCGCGATCCGGGATTGTCGCGGTGCCTGCCATGTATTGCCGTATCCCACGACCTCGCCTTCGGCCACATCGCGGATTTGGATGACGGGCAAGTCTACCTCGATCACTGGTGCCGCCTGCGCGAAGGGCAGGCCGCCATAAAGGCCGATCCCCGGACGGGTGAGATCAAAATGATAGTCGGGTCCCAGCAGAATACCACCCGTTGCACCCAGTGAGCGGGGCACCTGAATGCCATCCGTCATCTTCCTGAACTGGGCCAACTGGTAGGGGTTCATCGGATGATCCGGTTCGTCCGAGCAGGCCAGATGCGACATCACAAGGCGTGGCTTCTGCGCCAGTGCCAACTCAGCAACGGCTGCCCATTCCTGCATTTCCATGCCCAGACGGTTCATGCCAGTATCCAGCTGGATACCAAAGGGATGGCCCGGCAAAGTCTCGAGATGGTGCGTCAATTGCTCGACTGAATTGATCATCGGAGTCAGGCCCAATTCGCGGATCAAATCGGTGTCGCCCGCCATATGGCCGGAAAACACGCTGATTTCAGGCTTTGGTCCCAGTTCTGCGCGGATCGGGATCGCTTCTTCGGCGACGGCAATAAAGAATTGCCGCACACCGGCCTTGAACAGCGCCTTGGCCACATTGGCCGCCCCCAGCCCATAGCCGTCAGCCTTGACCACCGCGCCCGTCTTGCAGTCGGTCATAGCGTCCAGCGCACGCCAGTTGGCGACGACGGCGTCAAGGTCAATAATCAGGCGTCCGGTACTCATGGCGACCTTTTGGCAGGCACCAGCAATCTGGGCAAGTGATTTACAGCAAGATGCGCGATTAAGCCTGAGCAGAGCGGATTGGCCGCCCTGCTAGAACTGCTGCTCTGACCCTTGTTGCCACGGTTTCACAAGATTGCCAAAGCGCGTGAACTCGGCGGTGAAAGACAGCTCGATCGTGCCGATCGGGCCGTGGCGCTGTTTGCCCACGATCACCTCGGCCTTGCCATGCAGGCTCGACATTTTTTCCTGCCATGCAGCGATGGCTTCCATGTTGTGATCTTCGGGCTTTTCCCGCTCCACGTAGTATTCGCCGCGATAGACGAACATCACGACGTCGGCGTCCTGCTCGATCGAGCCGGATTCGCGCAGGTCTGACAGCTGCGGGCGCTTGTCTTCGCGGTTTTCCACCTGACGCGAAAGCTGCGACAGGGCGATGACGGGAATATTGAGTTCCTTCGCGATGGCCTTGAGGCCCATCGAGATCTCACCGATTTCCTGCACGCGGTTTTCGGATGTGCCACGCACCAGCTGCAAATAGTCCACGATAAGCACATCAAGGCCATGGGTCCGCTTGAGCCTGCGCGCCCGTGCGGAAAGTTGCGAAATCGGGATCGCGGCAGTGTCATCGATATAAAGAGGGCAGGATTCCAGTTGCTTGGCGGCATCCACGAAACGCCGGAATTCGCTTTCGGTCATGTCGCCCTGACGAATCTTGTGCGACGAAATCTCCGAGGCTTCGGCCAGAATACGGCCCGCCAATTGCTCGGCGCTCATCTCGAGCGAGAAGAAGCCGACAACGCCGCCATCGACCGCCCCTTCGCTGCCATCCTGCATTTGGCCCTTGCGATAAGCTTTGGCGATGTTGAACGCAATGTTGGTTGCAAGCGACGTCTTGCCCATCGACGGGCGCCCGGCAAGGATCAAGAGGTCGGACTTGTGCAAGCCACCCAGCTTTTTATCCATATCCGTCAGGCCGGTAGAGATACCAGCCAGACCACCATCACGCTGATAGGCGGTATTGGCGACATTGACGGCTTCGGTGACGGCGGCGAGGAAAGACTGGAACCCCTTTTCGGACACGCCCTGTTCGGCCAGCGTATAGAGCGCCTGTTCTGCCTCGACGATCTGTTCCTTGGGCTCATGCTCGACATCGACCTTGGCGGCCTTGTCAGTGATGTCGCGGCCCAGCTTGATCAATTCGCGGCGTGTGGCCAGATCATAAATCATCTGGGCATAATCGCGGGCCGCAAAGGCTGAAATCGCGGCACCGGCCAGACGTGCCAGATAGGGCGGTCCGCCCAACTCCTTGAGGCCTTCGTCTTCCTCCATGAAGGTCTTGAGCGTCACCGGACTAGCCAGCATGTTGCGCCCGATCCGGCTGGCTGCGGTCTCGAAGATACGCGCATGGACGGGATCATAGAAATGCTTGGGGCCAATGATGGAAGCCACGCGATCAAACACATCGTTATTCGTCAGAATAGCACCCAATAGCTGCTGTTCGGCCTCGATCGAGTGCGGCATCACATCGGCGTCGGCCTCTTTGACGCCTGTCGCGTTAAATGCTGTCAGTTCGTTCATTGCTACTCACCTGTTGCCCGTGGGGTCTTAGCAGTCGCCCCGCACGGCAGACCAGTTCCAAGTCTGTGGATATCATAGGATAACTTTGCGCAGTATCGCGGATTTGGTCGCCTCAATCAACATCTTGTAGTGCGCCGATGCTGTTGCGCATGATAAGCGGTTGTTCATGCCGCTTTTATACACAGCTGTGGAAAAGAAAATCAGGCTGGCGTCCAGCCTGCCGGATCATTGAGGTATGCTTCAACCGCGTCCAAAGTCGCCTGATCATACGCACCGCGCGCTTTGGCTTCTGCCAGCACATCCCACCATGTGCACAGCGAAATAAGCTGCACTCCGTGGTCTGCCAAAGTTTCTTCCACACCCTCAAAGATGCCATAATAAAAGATTACGGCGGTTGCCGAACACGTTGCCCCCGTGTCGCGGATCGCATCGACGAACGATAGTTTGGACCCGCCATCGGTAGTCAGGTCCTCGACAAGGATCACCCGTTGACCCTCGGTCATGACACCTTCGATGCGGGCATTGCGGCCATAGCCCTTGGGCTTTTTGCGCACATAGGTCATCGGCAGCGCAAGGCGCTCTGCAACCAGAGCACCGAAAGGGATGCCTGCGGTTTCACCACCGGCCACGTTGTCGAATGCCTCGAATCCGGCGTCGCGCATGATCGACACGGCCATAAAATCCATCAGGGTAGACCGGATGCGCGGGAAAGAGATCAGCTTGCGGCAGTCGACATAGGTCGGGGCCTGCTTGCCGGAGGCATGGGTGAATGGTTCGCTTGCGTTGAAATCAATCGCTCCGATCTCGATCAGCATCCCGGCGGTCAGCCTTGCGATTTCTTCTTTTGCAGGAAACGAGGTGGGGATCATGGTAAAGGCCTTCATCTTCTCATGTTCAAAAATACCTCCGCCGGAGGCATCAGGTCTCTCAGTCCGCGACACGCCAGTGCAGATCAAACCCCGGATCAAACACGGTTACGGGGCCGTCCACTGTCTCGATTTGCGCTGGATAATGCACCGGATCGCCCTTTGTCAGCGTGATCGTTTCGTCATTCGGCGGCAGCCCATAGAAGCGTGGCCCGTTGAGCGAGGCAAAATCCTCGAGCTTTGCAATCCGACCTGCGACATCAAAGACCTCTGCCAGACAAGACATCGTGTTGGGCGCGGTAAAGATCCCCGCGCATCCGCAGGCCTGCAGCTTGTTCGGGTCGGTATGTGGCGCGCTGTCGGTGCCAAGGAAAAACCGTTTGTCGCCGGACACGGCAGCCTGCACCAAGGCAATGCGATGGGCCTCGCGCTTGGCCACTGGAAGGCAATAGAAATGTGGTTTGATCCCGCCTGCCAGAATATGGTTGCGGTTGATGATCAGGTGATGCGTCGTGATTGTCGCAGCAAGGTTCTTGTGGCTGTCACGCACATAATCGACGGCATCCTGTGTTGTGACGTGTTCCATCACAACCCTGAGATCCGGGACTTTCTTGCGCAGCGGCTTCAGGACCTTGTCGATGAACACAGCCTCGCGATCGAAGATATCAATATCGTTGTTGGTCATTTCGCCATGCACGCAAAGCGGCATCCCGATCTCGGCCATCACCTCAAGAACAGGGCGGACCTTGTCAAAGTCGCGCACGCCAGACGCAGAGTTCGTGGTAGCGCCGGCGGGATAAAGCTTTACGGCAGTTGCAATACCTGCGGCATATGCGGCGCGCACATCTTCGGGATCGGTCGCTTCGGTCAGGTAGAGCGTCATCAGCGGTGTAAAGTCGGCCCCTTCAGGGACCGCCGCGATGATCCGCTCGCGGTACGCGACCGCTTGTTGCGAGGTCACGACCGGCGGTACCAGATTCGGCATAATGATCGCACGGGCGAAATGACGGGTGGTTTCGGGTAACACCGCTTTGAGCATTTCACCGTCACGCAGGTGCAAATGCCAATCATCGGGGCGACGCATGGTCAGGCTTGTCAAATTTCTCTCCGGCATGAGTTCGGATTACACCCTTGCCGGAGCAGACACCATAGGTTTTGCAATTGTCCTTGCAGAAGAAGCGGCATTTCCCGATATTTCCATTGTAGTCGTTGGATCAAGGGAGCGATACGTTATGCTGGGATTTCTGATTGCCGCCGTTGCGGGGTATCTGACACCACAACTCGAAGGGCCCGTGGCCGGTCCTGTCGTCAAGGTGCTTGAGACGTATTTTCCAGTTGCTGCGAATGAAAGACGGCTGATCGCCTTTATGCTCGCCCTTTTGGCGGCAGCTGTATTGGCAGCCGCATTCGATAGCGGCTCTGTGTTCGGGATAATCTTCGGCGCAATACTGGGATACTTCGGGACGCGTATTCTTGATGTTTTGAAAAAAGTCATCGAAGGCCGACGCGATAACGATTAGGTTGATTTGGCTCTGGCGGTTTCTGTGGCGACCGGTGTGTTGCACACGCCCCGGCCGACGTTCGCCTGACCCAAGACGGGATCATGCGCCACGTCGACCGTCGCACCTATAGCGTCAAAATACTCTGGGTCGGGCTGAGTTCTTCGTATTTATCGACAAAGAACGCCTTGTGCCCCCGTCTGATCATATAGGCGCAAATGATGCGGGCCAGCTTTGGATGGCCAGTGACGACCAGCCGGCGGACAAGAGCGCGAACGTAGGTAGGGTCATACCGCCGCGCGCGCAAAAGCTGCAAGAACCGGCGCCGGTCGAGTACCCCATCCATCGCCAGCTTGATCAGCACATCATGGATACCCATCCGGTCAAAGGCCTGATCCAGATCGTCCCCCATCAAAGGGCAGGGGAGCGCGGTCACATGCGGCTTGCGAAACAAGGCGGCATGGCAAGCATCAAGCCGCTCGACCGGGTCATAAGCGACAAACACGCGTCCGGCCGCGTCGATCATTTCAGGCGCATAGCCGTATCTGTCGTTAAAGTTTTTCCTGCGGGCGAATTTATAGCGTTGGTCCCAGCCAGCCATTTCAGTATCGAGCGTCGCCTGCGGGCGCAGGGCAATCACTGTCGCGCCGGGTGCGGCCACTGAAAACGCAGCGGCTGCATAGGATGCGCCACCGCCACCACCATGAAAGATGATCCGTTCGAAATCATCAAAAAAGCCTTCATCGACCAGACGGTCAAAGAACGCAAAAACGTGGTGGTCGCGAAACCAGCTTTCCCTCAATGAGAAAAGTGACAGATGCGACCAGCCGTCATGGCGGGCGTATGCAAATCCACGCGGCTCTGCGTCCACATTGTTTTCGCGGACGGATTGAACATTCTCGAATGTCACCAGCAGGTCATTGCCGGCCTCCAGAAAGCCGGCGAAATGTTCCCGCCCAAGCTGTTCGAAAAATCCGTTGTCTTCACAAACATCATCGACCTGCGCAAGCCAGTCATTGGCTCCAAGGTCTCTGAAATTAACATCGATGGCTAGTTGCCGGTCTTCCATACTCATTACTCCGAGGTCGGATACACAACCGACCGTACACTCAGAAATACATAGCATTTAAGGCGACAGCTAGACACCAATCATGTGTTTAATGTTGCCTGGATAGCCTAAAAGAAAGCTTGGAGCCCTGTTTGTGCACGGCCAAGGATCAATGCATGCACATCATGCGTTCCCTCGTACGTATTTACCGTCTCCAGATTGACCATATGGCGCATGATCTGGAAATCCTCGCTGATTCCATTGCCCCCATGCATATCGCGTGAGGCTCGCGCCACATCGAGCGCCTTGCCGCAATTGTTGCGTTTCATCAGGCTGATCATTTCGGGTGCGGCTTTGCCTTGCTCCATCAAACGGCCCAGTTGCAGGGCAGCTTGTGTCCCGAGCGCGATCTCGGTCTGCATATCGGCCAGTTTCTTCTGGAAAAGCTGTGTCTGTGCCAGCGGTTTGCCGAACTGCTTGCGATCCAGACCGTATTGACGGGCCGCATGCCAGCAAGCCTCTGCAGCACCCATCACGCCCCAGGCAATGCCATACCGCGCCCGGTTCAGACAGCCGAACGGCCCTTTGAGGCCCTGAACACCGGGCAACAGAGCATCTTCCCCCACCGCGACAGCGTCCATCACGATCTCGCCGGTCACAGATGCGCGCAAGCTCAACTTTCCACCGACTTTTGGCGCGGAAAGCCCCTTCATGCCCTTCTCCAGCACAAAGCCGCGGATCTTGCCGCCATGCGCTTCGGACTTCGCCCATACGATGAAGACATCCGCGATTGGCGCATTGCTGATCCACATCTTGGACCCGCTGAGCACATAGCCGTCGGCGGTCTTCTTGGCGGTGGTCTTCATGCCGGCCGGATCACTGCCCGCATCCGGTTCGGTCAGGCCGAAACAGCCGATCAGCGTGCCTGCCGCAAGTCCGGGCAGATATTTCCGGCGCTGCGCGTCGCTGCCATAGGCATGGATCGGGTACATGACCAATGACGACTGTACCGACATCATCGACCGATAACCGCTATCCACACGCTCGATTTCGCGCGCGACAAGGCCGTAGGTGACATATCCAGCACCAAGCCCGCCAAATTCTTCGGGGATCGTCAGCCCCAGAAGGCCCGCGGCACCCATCTCGGCAAAGATCCCCGGATCGACCGTCGCCTCGCGGTAAGCATCAATCACGCGGGGCTGTAACGTCCCTTGCGCAAAGGTGTTTGCCGCGTCGCGCAACATCCGTTCGTCTTCGGTCAGCTGGTCTTCCAGCCGCAGGGGGTCGGCCCAGTCAAAAGGACCCAGATCAGGGCCGAAACCTGCGGCTTTCATCGGTGTGGACTCGTTCATTGTATCTGCTCCCAGCTTTTGCTGCATAAGCTATGCCTTCTGATGTGTCGGGGCAATGGATGGCTGGGTATGATCTTTATGCAAATCAATTCATGCTTCTTATGTTCAAAAATACCTCACAGGGGTCTGGGGATGTGAAATCCCCAGTACGATCAATATCCAGTGCGATCAATATGATGCTGTTGGCCTTGCGTTGATAATGCGGTATCCGTTCGGCCGTGTTAAGAATGGAGACCTTCAAGAAATTGCCCGCATTATGACAGATACAATCACGGACCTTCCCCAACTCGCGCTTGACTGGCACCGCTCGGGCCGTGGCGTGGCAATTGCCACCGTGGTTCAAACCTGGGGGTCGGCCCCGCGTCCGGTTGGCAGTCAGCTTGTGATTGACGCTGACGGGGCGATGGAAGGCTCTGTCTCTGGCGGTTGCGTCGAAGGGGCGGTGGTGACAGATGCCATCGACGCCATTGCCGATGGACAGCAGCGCTTGCTGAGCTTTGGTGTCAGCGATGACGAAGCCTTTGCCGTCGGGCTGGCCTGCGGGGGCGAGATAAAGGTGCTGGTCGAACCGGTCGGCTCCGTCATGCCGGTCGAGATTTTGGAGAGGCTGACCGACGCCCGCTATCTGTCGCAGCCGGTTGTCTATGTCACCGACATCAAGCAAAGCCGGCCACGGCTGCAGGCCGCATCCACTTATCCCGAAAGACACCGCACCGATACGTCCGGGCTCGAAGAGGATGGCCGCACATTTGTTGCCGTCCATAACCCGCCCTTGCGGATGGCGATCATAGGGGCTGTCCATATCGCCCAGTATCTGGTCGGCATGGCACGCGCCTGTGGATACCGCACGATCCTGATCGACCCACGCCCCGCGTTCGGATCGCAAGCGCGCTTTCCGGGCGAAACGATACGCGGTGACTGGCCCGACGAGGCCCTGCGCGCACTGAAGATCGACGCACGCACGGCGGTGGTGACCCTGACACATGATCCAAAGCTTGACGATCCGGCGATTGTGACGGCGCTGGAATCAGAAGCGTTCTATCTTGGCTGTCTTGGGTCCACCCGGACCCACGCCAAACGTGTCGAGCGGTTAAAGGGTGTCGGTTTCACCGAAGCGGAAATCGGACGCATCCATGGCCCGATCGGCCTTGATCTGGGCGGGCGTCAGCCTGCTGAAATCGCCGTCAGCATCATGGCGCAGGTGACTCAGATCCTGCGTCAGAAATGATGAAGCCTGTCGCCTTTCGATCATCGCGAAGCTGGAAATGAAAAAGCCCTCACAGATGTGAGGGCCCTTCGGAATGATTTTGTATCACATCGCTATTTTGTCACCGGCCCGATCAGCATGACCATCTGGCGACCTTCCATCTTGGGGAAGTTTTCCACCTTGCCGATGTCCTTGGTGTCCTCGGCCACACGTTCCAGCAATTCACGGCCCAACTGCTGGTGTGCCATTTCACGGCCACGGAACCGCAAGGTGATCTTCACCTTGTCGCCGTTTTCAAGAAACTTGAAGACGTTGCGCATCTTCACTTCATAGTCGTGGCTGTCGGTATTCGGGCGGAACTTCACTTCCTTGATCTCGATGATCTTTTGCTTCTTGCGGGCCTCAGCTTCTTTTTTCTGAGTCTCGTATTTGAACTTGCCATAGTCCATGATCTTGCAGACCGGCGGATTTGCGTTGGGCGAAATCTCTACCAGATCGAGGCCGGCATCATCTGCCATGACCATCGCACGTTCAGGTGTCACAACACCGACATTCTCGCCGTCAGCGCCAATAAGCCGGATTTCCGGTGCCCTGATCCGTTCGTTGATCCGGGGGCCCGTGTCTCGTTGTGGTGGCGCGTTATGAGGTCTGCGTCCTATGATCTTTATCCTTTGATTGTTCCGTCTCGGTGTTAGCCAAAGTAAACGCCACAATGCGCAGCTTCAACCCGCAAAAGATGCGGTTTTCTGCCGATTTGCACCTCGCGATTACACTTTCTCTTTCGTAAGTCTTCTGACATATCCAAAATCAAGGTCAGATAGGGCCTCAATCAACGAAAAATGCAAGGATATTACCATGCGTGCAATTATCATTCTCGTCGTCGTCGCGATTATTGGCTTCTTCGGCTACCAGTACGCGGCCGAAGGGCGCGGCCCGGGTGAAGCAATCGGCGTTCTGACCGGTGCCACTCAAGAAGCGGAACGTGCAGCCGCCGAGGCTGCAGCCGCCGCGGAGGCAGAGGCCGCCGCCGCTGCCGAAGCTGCCGCTGAAGCTGAAGCTGCCGCCGAAGCCGAAGCACAAGCTGCCGCCGAAGCTGCCGAAGCCGCCGCCGCCGAAGCTGCCGCTGCGGCTGAAGAAGCCGCTGCGCAAGCGGCGGACGCTGCCGAGGAAGCCGCGACCGAAGCTGCTACCGCTGCTGAAGAAGCCGCTGCCGAAGCTGCTGCGACTGCCGAAGAAGCTGCGGCAGCCGCCGAAGAGACTCTCAATGATGTCACTGATTCGATCGAAGGTGCCGTTGGCGATGCGCTGGACAGCCTCAACGGTACGACAGAAGAAGAAGTCACTGAGTAACGCGGCAAGGCACCGCCGTTACTTCGCTTGAAAATAAAACGGCCGTACCGGACAAGGTGCGGCCGTTCTCGTTTGCGCTGTCAGTCGAGAAACGCCTTCTCGACCACATAGTGTTGCGGGTTCGAGTTGGCCCCTTCGACCAGCCCGTATTCCTCCAGCATGCCCTTCAGTTCGAGGTTGAACGCCAGATTGCCGCAAATCATCGCGCGGTCGGTATCGGGTGACAGCGGCGGTACGGCCAAATCTGCAAAGGCCTCTCCCGAGCGCATCAAATCGGTGATCCGCCCCATCTTGGGGCTCTCTTCGCGGGTCGTGGTGGGGTAGTATTTGATCTTTTTCCAAAAGCCCTCGCCAATGACTTCGTTGAGAAGTTCATCCTCTTTGAGCGCCGCGATCAGGTCACGGCCATAAGCCAGCTCGCCGACTTCGCGGCAGGTGTGGGTGATGATCACCTCGTCATAGTCTTCATAGGTTTGCGGTTCGCGCAGCAATGATGCGAAGGGGGCAAAACCGGTACCGGTGGCAAAGAACCAGAGCCGCTTGCCAGGCAGCAGGGCGTCATGCACCAGTGTTCCGACAGGCTTGGGCCGCAAGATCACCTCATCACCCGGCTGGATGTGTTGCAGTCTTGATGTCAGCGGCCCGTCCTGCACCTTGATCGAGTAGAACTCCAGTTCTTCGTCCCAAGACGGGGAGGCGATGGAGTAGGCCCGCAAGAGCGGTTTCTGTTTGCCCGTTTTCGGGTCGGGATCACCCATCAGGCCGATCATCACGAATTCACCCGACCGGAACCGCAAGGATGCAGGCCGCGTCACCCGAAAGGAAAACAGCCTGTCGGTGTAATGCTTGACGTCTGTCACCATCTGCGCGTCTGGCAGTGTCGGCACGGCTTTGGCGGTATCTGTGGTCACGGGGGTCTGCTCGGTCATATCATTCATGGCAGCCCTGATAGGGGCGCCCTCCGGTTTAGTCGTTGATCTGGATCAGGGGAAGGGGGTGGGTCGAATTCTCTAGATCGAACCCCGCAAGCGGGCCTGATAGTGATGGTTTTGCCAATCCGCACGGAATTGCCATTGGTCCTCGGGTTGACGGGCGGCAAGAGTTGGGTCGATTTCAACTTCGTCAAAGCCGGACCGCCGCGCCATCGCGTATTGGTCGGCCAGCACATGGCCCTTGGCCCGCAAGCGTCCTTTATAGCCTGCGCGGCGCAACATCGCAGCCAGTGTGAACCCGCGCCCATCGGCGGATGAGGGGAAGTCGATCCGGATCATCGCTGCGTCGTTCAGCCCCGCCAAGGCCTCTGGCGCGGTGTCCGAGGGCAAATCAATGCCACAGGCGTAATCATGCGCGGCGACCTCGTCCAAACGCACGAATCCGCAGGCGAAATCATCGTCGGCAAAGCCTGTGTCTGTCACAATGATGTTCATTTTATTTTCCTCGAGAGCCAGCGCTCCATCTTCATCTTGGCCAAAAAACTCATTCCGCAGTGACCACAGACGCAGCCGTCTGAGGTGATCCGAAATGAATACCGCATTCCGTTTTGTCCTTGCCACGCCAACGGCCTGCGCGCTGGTCTTCATGATCGCTTACGCGGGTGGTGCAGGGCATGCAGCCGACCGAAGGATAGCCTTTTGCCACAAGCGGATGACGTGGCAGATCGTGCTTGGCGATATAGGCCTGCAAGTCCTGCGCGGTCCAGTTTGCCAGCGGGTTTATCTTGATCTTGCGTCCGTCCTTTTCAAAAAGCGGCAGGTCGGCACGTTTGCCGCCCTGAAACTGTTTGCGGCCCCTAATCCAGCCGTCAAAGCATTCCAACGCATCGGCCAGTGGCCGTGTTTTGCGCAGATCACAGCAGGCATCCGTGTCGGCCTGATGCAAGAGCCCGTCCACATCTTCGGTCAGCACGGCATTCCGGTTCGGCGTGACCACACGGACATCGCTGAGACCGAGGGCCGCAGCGACCTCACGCTGATAGGTCAGCGTTTCGGGAAACAGCATTTCAGTATCCAGAAAGATCACCGGTGTGTCTTTGGCGATCTGCGCTACCATATGCAGCAATACGACGCTTTCGGCGCCAAAGGACGACACCAAAGCGATCTTGCCGATCTGCACGTCGTCCAATGCATGGCGCAGCACGGTTTGCGCGTCGGATTTGCGGTGCAGGATATTACGGCGCGCGGCCAGTTCCTTAAGCGGCATTTGCTTTGTCCTCGCTTGGGTAAAGGATTGCTTTGAAGGGCGTCATGCCCAGACGCCGATAGGCCTGCAGAAAAGTCTCATCGGCGTCATGGCGCAGGTGAAGGTATCCTGTGACCAACCGTTCAATTGCTGGAACGATCTCGTCCGCGCTGAAGCCGGGGCCTGCGCGTTCGCCGATGGTCGTGGTTTCTGTCCCGTCACCGCCCAGCGTGATCTGGTAGTTTTCAACGCCGGCCCGATCAAGGCCAAGGATACCGATGTGACCGACATGGTGATGCCCGCAGGCATTGATGCAGCCCGATATCTTGATCTTGAGCGGGCCGACGTCGTGTTCGATTTTCAGTTCATCGAACCGCGTCGCAATCTCTTGCGCAATCGGAATCGAACGGGCTGTGGCCAGCGCGCAGTAATCCATGCCGGGGCAGGCGATAATATCCGAGGCCAGACCGATGTTTGCGGTTGCAAGCTCCGCTGCGCGCAGGGCGGCATAGACTGCGGGCAGGTCGGATTTATGCACATGCGGCAGGATCACGTTCTGTTCGTGGCTGATGCGCAATTCGCCATTTCCGTATTGCGCGGCAAGATCGGCCATCACGCGCATCTGGTCGGATGTCGCATCGCCGGGCGTGGCCCCGTGTTTCTTGATACTGATCGACACGATGGCATAGCCTTCGGCCTTATGTTCCGACAGGTTCGTGTCGGTCCACGACCGGAATGCAGGGTTGTCCAGACGGCCCGCCTCATAGTTGTCGGTTGATTTGCTCTCGAAAGCTGGCGGCGCAAAGGCATTTTCGATTTCCGCAAGCAGGGCCTGATCAAGTCCGCTGAAGCCTTTGCGGATTTCTGCGAAACGCGCCTCTACCAGCTCCTGTATCTTCTCAAGCCCGTTTTCATGCACGGTGATCTTGATGCGCGCCTTGTACTTGTTGTCGCGGCGGCCCAGCAGGTTGTAGACGCTGACGATCGCTTCGCAATAGGGCAGCAGGTCCGCCTTGGGCAGGAAGCTGCGCAGCACCCTGCCCACCATTGGCGTGCGACCAAGGCCACCGCCGACGATCACTTCGAAACCGGGCTCTCCCGCGTCGTTGCGCACCATGCGTAGCCCGATGTCGTGCGCTTTGGTCACCGCCCGATCATGCGCGGCACCCGTCACGGCAATCTTGAACTTGCGCGGCAGGAACTGGAATTCCGGATGGTCCGTCGACCACTGGCGCAGCAGTTCGGCCACGGGACGCGGGTCTTCGATTTCATCGGCTGCGGCACCGGCGAAATGGTCGGCTGTCACGTTGCGGATCGTGTTGCCCGATGTCTGGATCGCATGCATGCCGACGTCGGCCAACGCCGCCAGCATATCAGGCACATCCTGCAGTTTGGGCCAGTTGTACTGGATATTCTGGCGTGTCGTGAAGTGGCCATACCCCTTGTCCCACCGGTCCGCGATATAGGCCAGCTGACGCATCTGGTCAGGGTTGAGCGTGCCATATGGCACAGCGACCCGCAGCATATAGGCGTGCAGTTGCAGATAAAGACCGTTCATCAGGCGCAGCGGTTTGAATTCGTCTTCGGTCAGCGATCCGTCAACGCGGCGCTCCACCTGCCCACGGAATTGGGCGACACGGTTGCGAACGAAAGCTTCGTCAAAGTCGGTGTAGGTATACATTATGAATGCTCCGCTTGCTTGCCGTGGGCATAGTTGGACGGACCGCGCGTGCGGAACGCTTCGCGGAAATGCATGGGCTCCGGGCCGTGCGCGCCGGGTTTGGCATCTGCCAGATAAGCACCGGCAATTTCAGACGAACGCGCCTGCGCTTGCAGCAGACGCAAATCGGCGTGGGCCTCGTTGGTGATCAACTCCGCCTCGCGGATATTGCGGGTCCATGTGTCGTCTTCGGTCAGCCAGACAGCATCGCCTTCCAGCAATGCATTGCCGGTGATCACTTTGGGTGTGTATGCGCGTGGCATTATGCGAACTCCCTGAGGCTTGTTGCTTTCGCCTGCGCCGCCCTTGGGGCGAGGCCGTAGAATGTGATTGCGGGCCCTTGCAGATTGGCCTGCGTGAGCGTCGGCTCCAGCTCTGCCAGCGTGGTCGCGATGATCTGTTGATCGGCGCGGCTGACGTTTTCGATGAGAGTGACGGGCGTTGCGGGATCGGCACCGTGCATCAGCAAACGGCCCTGAATAAAGCGCGCGGATTTCTTGCCCATATAGATCGCGGCAACCTGGTCCGGTTGCGCCAGCGCACGCCAGTCGTGATCGGCATAGCCTTTGGTATCGTGGCCGGTAATCAGCCGCACCGAGGAATTGCGCCGCCGCTTGGTCAGGCTTTGCCCGATATTGGCGGCAGCGGCAGAGGCGGCGGTGATGCCGGAAATGATGCTGTAGGGAATATTATGCGCCTCTATAGCTTCGATCTCTTCGTCCAAACGGCCAAAGACGGTCGGATCACCAGCCTTGAGCCGCACGACATGGAGACCGTCAAGCGCGTGTTGAACGATAAGCGCGTCAATATCGGCTTGCGCCATCGCTTTGCCGAAACCCTCTTTGCCAGCGTCGATGATGATCGCTTCGCGGCGGGCAAGTTCAAGAATTTCGCCGGTGACCAAACGGTCGTGGATCACGACATCGGCCTTGTCCAGCGCCTTGCGCGCCTTGAGCGTCAACAGTTCAGGGTCGCCGGGGCCAGCGCCTACCAGGTCGACCGAACCGGCCTTGGCGGTTTGCATGATGTGAGTATCGAGCAGGGTTTCAAGAGCAGGGATCACAGAGTCTTCGCCCGCTCCAGCCAGCGCATTGGGGCCCGCGCCAAAGTAGAAAGCCGCCCAGAAATCACGGCGCTTGCGGCCCATTGGCAGCACCTCGACCGCGTGGCGGAAGGTTTTGCCGATGCGGGCAAGGGTGCCCAGTGATGCCGGCAGGCGCTCTTCCAGATCGGCCTTGATCGCACGTGCCAGCACCGGCGCCGCGCCTTCGGTGCCGATGGCGACGGTCACAGGGTCGCGGTCCACGATGGCAGGGGTGATGAACTGACTGTCGGACAGGTTATCCACGATATTGACCAGCGCGCCTTCGGCATGGGCAATGGCAGACACGCGGGTATCTTCGGCGTCATCTTCATTGGCGGCATAGAACAGGGCCGCACAGAGTGCATCACCCGGTTCCATCGTGCGTTCAATAATCCGCAGCTTGCCCTGATCCGCCCATTTGCGGATGTCATCGGCGATGTCCTCGGCGATCACCGTCAGATGCGCTTCGGTTTTCATCAGCAGACGCAGCTTGGCCATTGCGGCATCGCCACCACCCGACAGAACAATGCGGCGGCCTTCGACGGCGAGGAATATGGGAAAATGCTTCATGGCGAACCTCTTGTTTCTTGGGTTCAATGTAGAACAATGTTCTGGTATTTACTTCCCGTTGCCGCCGATTAAGAACATATGTTCCACATTGATCTGACTTAGGGCCACATGTCCTGTGATTTTGGAGAATTGAGAATGACAGTACGGATAGACGCCACAGACCGGAAAATTTTGGCGGCCCTGCAAGCGGATGCAGCACAATCACTGGACGAAATTGCCAAGTCGGTGGGGTCGTCCAAGACCCCCGTATGGAATCGCATTCGCAAGATGCGCGAAGCGGGGATCATCGGGCAACAGACAGTGCTGCTGGATGCCGATGCGTTGGGATTCGAAGCCTGTTTCTTTGTCTTGATCCGCACGTCCGAACATGACGCAGAATGGCAAGGCCGGTTCCTAAAGGCGTTGAAATCGCGCCCCGAGGTGCAGGAAGCGCACCGTCTGGCAGGGGATATAGACTACATCCTGAAGGTCCGGGTAAAGAACGCGCGGGCCTATGACACGTTTTATCAGGCGCTGATTTCAGAGGTGAAGGTGCATAACGTCACCGCACTTTTGTCGATGGAAGAGATCAAATCGACGGTGGCTTTGCCGCTTTAGCTGCCGGACCGGACCATCAAGCGTTCCAGCCCGTGAAAGTGATAGACATCACCATATTGCGGTGCCTCGGCCAACATCAGGTCAGGGCACCGTTCAAACAGAACCTCAAGTGCGATCTGTAATTCCAGCCGCGCCAGCGGTGCGCCAACGCAAAAGTGGATGCCGCCGCCAAAGCTGGTATTCTGCGGGCCCTTGCGGGTGGGGTCGAAAACCTCGGGTCGGTCGTACGCCAGCGGGTCGCGGTTTGCGGCCCCCAGCAGGCAAGCAATTTGATCACCGCGTTTGAAGTGATACGCGCCAAGGGTCACATCCTCGTAGACCCAGCGACTGAACATATGCAGCGGCGGATCATAGCGGATGATTTCTTCGACGGCTGCTTGGGTGATGGTGGTCACCCCATGTTCCAGCAGTGTCTTGGTGCCATTGCCCAAGGTATGCACCGTGGCCTCATGCCCGGCATTCAGCAGCAGGATGCAAGTCGTGATCAATTCATCTTCGCTTAGCTTTTCGCCGTCCTGCTCTGCTGCAATCAGGGTCGAGATCAGGTCATCGGTCGGGCTTTTCCGCCGCTTGGCGACATAGCCGCGCATGAAGCTGACAAAGTCGTTTGTGGCGGCGATCGCGTCTGCCTCGATCTGGGGCGTGCGGCGGGCCTGATACATCGCCACCATCGCGTTGGACCAACGCACCAGATCGTCCGCGCGCTCTTCCGGCACGCCCAGCAAGCGCGAGATGATCACGACGGGTACGGGCTGTGCGTAATGCGTCAGCAGATCAAAGGGCTGATCAGGAAAACTGTCGATCAGGTCATGACAAAGCGCACGGATATCAGGGGCAAGTGCTGCAATTGTGCGGCTGGTAAAGGCACGCAGCACCAGTGCGCGCAGACGGCTGTGGCGCGGGGGCTCGAGTTCCAGCATCGAATGTGCTTCGACATTATAGAACGGGGTTAGGTGTTCGGGGATGGCTGGTGCCAGTTCGGCAGGACATTCACGGCCCATGCGCCGGTCACGCAAGACAGCATGAACCATCTTGTGAGAAACCGCGCAGGCCATGTCGTAATCCGTCCACCAGATGAAATCACCCGCGTTGCGGGCCTTTTCGTAGAAGGGGTAGGGCGCTTGGACGAAGGCCGGTTCGGTCGGAGATTGGCTGAGCTTTTTCATGCCGCACATTTGTCCGACGTCCGGCGCTATTGCAAGAGCGCGGAAGCTTTCCAGTTGCCTCAAAAAGCGACTGCGGCGCGACACACCACCGCGACGTTCTGACGCGCCGGAATCAAATCAGAGCTATGCTAGCCTGTATGCAGTTGGATACAAAAATGTCTCATTCGAAGACGAAGTAAAGGTAAATACTTACCAACAAGGGGGGAGCGTTCATGGACAAAGCGCCTATGAACGAAGACGTGTTCGATCGCACAGAATACAGAAAGACCAACCGTCAACTCCGGTTGGTGAAACGGGAATTGTCGCAAGATGCAGTGGCAGCCCTCGCGCGTGAAGCTGTAAGACGGCTCGCATTCAAAATGCCGCGGGCCGTCAAAAAAGAAGATTTGCCAAGCCCTGCCGACATTGATGAGCTATGCGCGGCTTTGCTGTCAAAAAGCGATGATGCGGCCGACAACTTCATTCTTGCCGCGCGTCGGGACGGGGTCGAGGTGGACGCGATTTACCTCGGTTATGTTGCCGGGGCTGCGCGCCGCCTTGGCGAAATGTGGGACGACGATGCGATTTCATTTATCGACGTCACGCTGGCCTGCGGCAAGCTTTACCGGGTCATCAGGGGCCTGCGTCATGTGATTGCCCCCAGCATTCTGGCTGAGCGTGATGAATGGCCGGCGATGTTTGCGCTGGTCCCCGGTGAGACGCACACGCTTGGTATCGAGATTGCGACCGAGATTTTCCGCCGTGAAGGTTGGGATGTGGACATGATGGTCGGACTGGACCACGACATGCTGGTAGATCAATCCGACCGCCGCAATTACCGCGCAATCGTCTTGGTCGCCAACTCAGATGACAGACTAGAGGCTTTGGCCCGCCTCGTTCTGGCGATCCGTATTTCGCATCCTTTGGCCAATCTCGTTGTCGCAGGCAATATTCTTGATCATCACCCCGATATTCTGGGGCTGGTTGGTGCCGACGCGACAATCAAGGATATCAAAACTGCGGTCAGTACCCTGCGTCATTTGATCGAAGACCCTTAGGCGGACTCGAGCGCCACGATGATGGGCGAGAAATCTGCCGCTGTCAGACTAGCCCCGCCGACGAGCGCGCCGTCGACATTGGGCACTGCAAAGATATCGGCCGCATTGCTGCCTTTCACCGACCCGCCGTAAAGCAACGTAAACTCGGCACCATCAGTGAAACGGTCTTGCAGCCGGCGGCGGATATGGGCGTGGACGTCGGCGATCTGGGCCGTTGTGGGGACTTTTCCGGTCCCGATGGCCCAGACAGGCTCGTAGGCGATCACGGTATTCTGGGCGTCGGCCTTATCCGGCACGGAGCCTGCCAGTTGGGTATCAATCACATCAAGCGTCTTGCCAGCCTCGCGCTCTTGCAACGTCTCACCGATGCAGATCACTGCAATCAGGCCCGCATTGTAGGCCGCCTGCGCTTTGGCTGCGATCAGCGCGTCGGTTTCACCGTGGTCGGTGCGCCGTTCAGAGTGACCAACAAGCACATAGCTTGCACCGGCATCCGCCAGCATTTCCGCGCTGATGTCGCCGGTATGCGCACCTGATTCTGCGGTATGGCAATCCTGACCGCCAATATCGAACGGAGTGTCCTCACAGGCGCTGATCAGGGTAAATGGTGGACAAATCAGGATCGCGATATCGGCGTCGCCGTGTTTGTCCTCAAGTGTCTTTAATTCGGACAAGGTACTTTGGAGCCCGTTCATCTTCCAGTTACCGGCGGGGATTTTACGGGGCATGGCAGGTCCTTACATCAATGACGCGAGATTACGCCTCGTTAATGTGCAGGCCGCTGGCGGATCGTCAAGGGCCGTGTCCGACATAGGGCGCCAAGGTGTGTTGTGACACGAAGGTGCCGAAAAGACCTGCATAGGTGCGGGCCGTCAGGTTGCCGAAATATTTTCGTCGAACTTGATCGACTCGCCGCATCCGCAGGCATCCACGACATTTGGGTTCCGGAACTTGAAGCCGGCTTCAAGTAGCGAGACCTCATAGTCGATCTCGGTTCCGAACAGGAACATTTGCGCCATGGGGGCGATCATCACACGTGCGCCGCCCTGTTCGACGACTTCATCGAGAGGATCCACCTCTGTCACATAGTCCATGGTGTATTCCATGCCCGCGCAACCGCCTTTCTTGACGCCGATGCGCAAGCCCTGATGGCCGTCTTTTTTCATTAGCTTGGCGACCTGTGCTGCCGCCTTGTCAGTGATGCTGACCGCTTGTTTTCCCGGGATGCCGAACATGTAGAACTCCTTTGATCCCAATGTAGGGCAGTTGCGGCCTTCACTCAAGGAGGGGGTGCCGGATACCGCACGATTGTGATGCGGATCGACCGAAGCTTGGGTGCCCCGACCTGCAGTCAGGCCGGGGCGGGCAGGGCTTAGAGGCCCATGCAGTTGGCATAGTATGTCGTGGTGGCAGGCCAGTCGGAAAATACTCCCTTGACGCCCACCTGTTGGGCCAGCACATCCAGCACCTCAAAATACGCGCCGTCGGTGTCGATGGCATCCGTGACTGACTGGAAATACCAGCCGCCGCCATTCCCGAGCGGACCGGACCGTTCCAGTGTCCATGTGATAATGTTCAGGCCTGCGGCTGTCGCTTCTGTTGCATAGGCCGATGGCATCATTTCACCATCTTTCAGCGTCAGCAGCATCCACAATGGCGGCGCGATATAGTTCACGCCCATGTCGGACAATTCCTGCATGGTCGGCTTGAATGTCGCCGGGTCGTTTGGATTGATTTCGCCCTCGTCATCGTCAAAAGCTTCGTAGCGGTCATCAAGATAGACCGCCTGAGCGCCGAAGTCCGGTTCGTTTTCGATCCAGTAAACAACATCGTCCAGATTGAACGACTGCAACCAGACGTCAGATGCGGGCACGCCTGCGGTTTTGTATTCATCGACCAGTTTTTGCGCATAGTCTGCCTGGCTGAAGCCGTTGAACGGCATCTCGACAGAGGCGGATTTAAGCTCGGGGGTGAATTTCGCGCCCAGATCACGAAACAATGCGATCGATTCGGCGTGAGTCATAAGCGTCGTGTCGGCGACGAATAGATCGGTGCGCCAGTCCGCTGTACCACCTTGATAGTCGGCGGCTGTTGTGGCGGCGCTGTTGGCGGCGTCCATCTTGGGCGACAGGCTGCGGAACTCGGCCAATGTCAGATCGCTGGTGCGACATTCGGCGCTGGCAGCACTGTCGGTGGTCGCGGGCGAGAACGACGTTGTGCATTTGTCGGCCAGATCGGTCACGAGGATATTTGTTGTCGTATGCAGATCGTTCTGTGCGTGGCGACAGACCAGTGTTTCGTCAGCCGTGAATGTGACATCACATTCGAGAATGCCTGCACCCATCTGCGCTGCTGCGACATTGGCTTCCACTGTGTGCTCGGGGAACATAAGTGGTGCGCCGCGATGCCCGATGGAAAAATCCGTCCTTTGCGGCATTTGCGCCGCGCAAGACTGCAGCTTTGATTTCAGTGGGCCGTCGTCCATCTGTGCAATCAGGAACGCGGGGCGCGGACCATAGGTCAGATGCGCGTCTGCAATGGCGGATGTGCCCGCGAGGGTGGCGATGAGTGTCAGTGTAAAGCGCTTCATGTGCTGCTCCATTGTTGCGAATGAAGCTGCATATGAGGTCTGATTGTAACGGGGCTTTCACCGTTTGGTGACAGTTTTCCGTAACCTACATGAACCCAAGTTCAAGCCGGGCTTCATCGGACATCATGTCCATGCCCCATTGCGGTTCGAACGTCATTTCCACATCGACCTGCTTGACGCCGGGCAGCGGCTCGATCGCGTCGGCGACCCAACCGGGCATTTCTCCGGCGACAGGGCAACCCGGGGCGGTGAGGGTCATAATCACGTTCACCGCGTTATCTTCCTTGATATCAATCGTGTAAATCAGACCGAGATCATAGATATTCACCGGGATTTCAGGGTCATAGACGGACTGACATGCCTTGACGACATCATCGTACAAAGGATGGTCCGTGGTGGAAGGCGCAATCATTGGTGCGCCTTCAAGCTGAGCGTTGCTGTCGGTCATGGCGTCGTTCCCTGCTATTCCTGAGCAAACATATAGGGTTTAGGGATTGTGCCGTAAAGGGGGGGTAACTTTGTAGTGGCAAAGCGCCGGGCGTGATGTCGCAAGATACAAGGATGGCCGGACCCCGATCTCCCCTTGGCAAACGACCGCAGATCAGGGAAAGAGAGGACATGACCCAACGCTTTTCATTCGCCCTCAACGCCACGGACGGCAAGGCCCGCACCGGTGTAATCTCGACCCCGCGCGGGGAAATCCGCACGCCTGCCTTTATGCCCGTCGGCACAGCCGCCACCGTCAAGGCGATGATGCCTGAAAGCGTCGCCGCGACAGGTGCCGATATCTTGCTGGGCAATACCTATCATCTGATGCTGCGCCCGACAGCCGAGCGGATTGCCCGCTTGGGTGGCCTGCACAAGTTCATGAACTGGCAAAAACCGATCCTGACCGACAGCGGCGGATTTCAGGTGATGAGTCTGGCGGATTTGCGCAAGCTGTCAGAGCAGGGCGTGACCTTCAAAAGCCACATAGACGGGTCAAAACATACGCTCACCCCGGAACGGTCGATGGAAATTCAAAAGCTGCTCGGCTCTGACATCGTGATGTGTTTTGACGAGTGTCCCGCACTGCCGGCGGATCGCAAACGGATCCAGGAAAGCATGGAACTGTCAATGCGCTGGGCGCAACGCTCACGTGACGCTTTTGGCGACCGACCCGGCCACGCGCTGTTCGGCATCCAGCAGGGCGGACTGGAACAGGATTTGCGCGCGCAAAGTGCCGAGGCGCTGAAGGCGGTCGAATTTGAAGGCTATGCTGTCGGCGGTCTTGCCGTGGGCGAGGGACAGGAGGCCATGTTCAGCGTGCTGGACTTTGCCCCCGATCAACTGCCCGCCGACAAGCCGCGCTATCTGATGGGGGTGGGCAAGCCGGATGATATCGTCGGTGCCGTCAAGCGCGGCATTGATATGATGGATTGTGTGCTGCCCAGCCGGTCGGGACGGACGGGGCAATTGTTCACACGGCGCGGTGTCGTGAATATCAAGAACGCACGCCACGCCGATGATCCGCGACCCTTGGACGAGCAATGCACTTGCCCGGCTTGTTCCAATTATTCGCGCGCCTATCTACACCATGTGTTCCGCGCTCAGGAAATGATCTCCGGCATGTTGCTGACGTGGCATAACCTGCATTATTTTCAAGAGATCATGCAGTGTATGCGCGATGCGATTGCCGCAGGGTGCTTTGCGGATTGGGAAGCGGATTTTCATGCGGTACGTGCCTTGGGTGATATAGAGCCGGTGTGATCAAATGTTTGCCGCGTTCGGCGCAACACACACATCCATATTGCCGCGATAGAGATGCCATTTGCGGATTCGCGCCTTGCGACTCTGGAACGTGACAGGCAATCTGCCGCCACTTGATGATTTTGTTTGGTTGAAACCCGTTTCGCCTTACCCCACATATTGATCGCGAGAGGAGACGCTCCATGTTGCCGCCAAGCGGGACCGGCGCGTCTTGCCAAAAAAGGAAAAGAGCATGCAAGAACCGTTGAGTTCATCTTACCCCGTCCTGCCGCTGCGCGACATTGTGGTTTTTCCGCATATGATCGTGCCACTGTTTGTAGGCCGTGATAAATCCGTCCGCGCCCTTGAAGAGGTGATGCAGGACGACAAGCAAATTCTGCTGTCCAGTCAGGTCGATCCCGGTGAGGACGACCCCAAAGAGGACGGCATCTACAAGACAGGCGTGTTGGCCAATGTGCTGCAACTGCTGAAGCTTCCCGATGGCACCGTGAAGGTGCTTGTCGAAGGCCGTGCGCGTGTCGAGATTACTGATTTTGTCCCGAACGACAGCTTCTTTGAAGCGGCTTGTGTTTACCTGCCCGAAACCGACGGCGACCCCGCCGAGATCGAGGCACTGGTGCGCAATGTGTCGGCCGAGTTCGAGCGTTATGCAAAGGTCAAGAAGAACATCCCCGAAGAGGCGATGGCCGCTGTCGGTGATGCGACCGAACCTGCAAAACTGGCTGATCTGGTTGCCGGACATCTGGGCATTGAAGTCGACCAGAAGCAGGGGCTTCTGGAGACGCTTTCGGTGTCCGAGCGTCTGGAAAAGGTATTTGGCATGATGCAGGGCGAAATGTCCGTGCTGCAGGTCGAAAAAAAGATCAAGACACGCGTGAAATCGCAGATGGAGCGGACCCAGCGGGAGTACTATCTGAATGAGCAGATGAAAGCCATTCAGAAGGAACTTGGCGATGGCGAAGAGGGCCAGAACGAGGTCGAGGAGCTTGAGGCGAAGATCGCCGAAACCAAGCTGTCCAAAGAGGCCCGCGAAAAGGTGGATGCAGAGCTGAAAAAGCTCAAGAACATGTCACCGATGTCAGCCGAAGCCACAGTTATCCGCAATTATCTGGACTGGATTCTGGCTGTGCCATGGGGCGTCAAATCGCGCACCAAGAAAGACCTGAACCGTGCGCAATCCGTCCTGGATGACGACCACTTCGGACTGGAAAGGGTCAAGGAACGGATTGTCGAATACCTCGCCGTCCAACAGCGCTCGAGGAAGCTCAAAGGTCCGATCATGTGCCTTGTGGGGCCTCCGGGTGTGGGTAAAACGAGCTTGGGCAAATCGGTTGCCAAGGCCACGGGGCGCGAGTTCATTCGCATCTCGCTGGGTGGCGTGCGTGACGAGAGCGAAATTCGCGGTCACCGCCGGACCTATATCGGTTCGATGCCCGGCAAGATCATTCAGGCGTTGAAAAAAGCGAAAACCACGAACCCGCTGATCCTTCTCGACGAGATCGACAAGATGGGCCAGGATTTTCGTGGCGATCCCGCGTCGGCAATGCTCGAAGTGCTTGATCCTGAACAGAACAGCACATTCGTCGATCACTATCTGGAGATCGAATATGACCTGTCGAACGTGATGTTCCTGACGACTGCGAACTCCTACAACATGCCCGGGCCGTTGCTGGACCGGATGGAGATCATTTCGCTCGCCGGCTACACCGAAGATGAAAAGCGCGAGATTGCACGCCAACACCTGCTGCCCAAGGTGATGAAGAACCATGGTCTGAAGGATAAGGAATTCTCTGTCTCCGACGAGGCGCTGACGGGGATCGCGCGGTATTACACCCGCGAAGCAGGTGTGCGGAACTTTGAACGTGAACTGGCCAAGATCGCCCGCAAGGCGGTGACCCAGATCGTCAAGAAAGAGGCGGATGTGATCACTGTCACAGCCGACAATCTTTCCGACTTCCTTGGTGTGGAAAAGTTCCGCTTTGGTCTGGCCGAGGAAGAAGATCAGGTCGGTGTCGTGACCGGTTTGGCATGGACCTCTGTAGGTGGTGAGCTTTTGAATATCGAAGCGCTGCGCCTGCCGGGCAAAGGCCGGATGAAAACCACCGGCAAACTGGGCGATGTCATGAAGGAATCGATTGATGCCGCATCGTCCTATGTGCGGTCCATCGCACCGGAAATCGGGGTGAAGCCGCCCCAGTTCGACACGCTGGATATTCACGTTCACGTGCCGGACGGTGCAACGCCAAAGGATGGCCCGAGTGCCGGTCTTGCGATGGTCACCTCGATCGTTTCGGTCCTGACGGGTATTCCCGTACGCAAGGATATCGCCATGACGGGCGAAGTGTCGTTGCGCGGCAACGCGATGCAAATCGGGGGCTTGAAGGAAAAGCTGCTCGCCGCCTTGCGCGGCGGCATCACCACGGTGCTGATCCCGCAGGACAACGCCAAGGATCTGCCGGAAATCCCCGATAACGTGAAAGAGGGGCTGACCATCATCCCCGTACGTCACGTGTCCGAGGTGCTGGAACGTGCGCTGGTGCGCAAGCCGGAGCCGATCGAGTGGGACGAGGCGGCAGAAGAAGCCGCCGCCGCAGCACTCAAGGCTGAAAACGGCGGAGCAACTGCCCGCACACATTAAGCCGGCGGCCTGTAATCAAATGAAGGGCGCCTCCCTTCGGGGGGCGCCTTTTGCTTTGGCTAACTGCTTGACCTTGGCTGTTGCAGGGGGCGTAATGGCGCGGAGCAGATAAGGAATTAACTATGCAACGCACGTCGACCCAGACAGAGCCCGTAACGGCCGATGAACCCCGGTTGATCAAGAAGCCGGAATTGCTGGAAGAGGTCGTCGCCCGCACCGGCCTTAAGAAGCGCGATGTCAAACCGGCGGTCGAGGCGGCTCTGGCCGTGCTGGGTGATGCCTTGCGTGAAGGGGCGGAAGTGAACATGCCGCCACTGGGAAAGCTGCGTGTCGTGAAAACAAAGGCATTGGATGGTGGTGCGTTGGTAATGACGTTGAAATTGCGGACGCCGAATAACGCGACGCACGCCATCGTCATTGCCGACGATGCCTAGCCATATCGTGAACTGCAGTTGACCGCCTGAAGCCAATCATGTCGCATCCAGAATTGTATATCCTGCGCCACGGCGAAACGACGTGGAACGCCGAAAACCGGATGCAGGGCGCGTTGAACTCGCCTCTGACGGAGAAGGGATTGCGCGATGCGGCGCATCAGCGCAACATCCTTGCAGCCTTGGACCTGAGCGGATTTTCCTTTCTGACCAGTCCGCAGGGCCGCGCCTTTCAAACGGCGGCGATCGCACTGGCGGGGATCGCGGACCACATCCGGACGGATGACCGGCTGCGTGAAATCGGCGTGGGTGACTGGTCGGGGCGGTTACGCGACGAATTGCCGATGCCCAAGGGCAAAGACCCTTTCATGGCACAATACGAGATTGCCCCGAACGGTGAGGGGTTTGCACGGCTCAAACTGCGTTGCCACGCGTTTTTGGCCGATTTGAGAGGGCCTGCGGTCATTGTAACGCATGGCATCACAAGCAGCATGATCCGGGGTCTTGTCGTCGGTGAAAAGGCCAATGCGGTGCGTACGATCCATGGCGGGCAGGGGTGCGTCTATCATCTGAAAGATGGCGCACAAAACCTGTTGGAATGAGGCTTGCACAACCCGCACGGCTGGTCTAAACGATGCCGCATCGGGTGATTAGCTCAGTTGGTAGAGCGCTTCCTTTACACGGAAGATGTCGGGAGTTCGAGCCTCTCATCACCCACCATTCTATCCTATTGATAAGAAAGTAAACCCTTGCATTAAAGGGCTGTAGGCCGTTTGAAGGTTACAACTTTGGTTACAAATGGATTTTGAAATGGCCGGAAAAGTTAGGTATCTAGTTAACCGCAATGGTCGCTACCACGCGAGGTTGGTTGTGCCGAAAGACTTGCGGGGAATCGTCGGCAAGAGCGAATTGCGCACCGCGTTAGGTGCTGACTATCGTGAGGCACTCAAAATGCAGCCCGGCGCCTTGGCTGGCCTTCAAAATCAAATTGCCGAAGCTGAACGGCGGGTTGGGCAAGTTGGCCCTACGCCCCGCTATCCGCTTGCTGCCGATCAGATTGCTTTTGCGCAATATATGCGCAGGTTGGCCTTTGACGACGAACTGCGAAATGACCCTCGATACGCCAACACTGGCATTGACGATCATCTTGTTCAAAGGCTGCGCGATGCAATTGCAGGCCGTGCAGCCGATGCTGAACTGCATGACTTGACGGGTGATCAACTTCATCGGTTTCGGACCGCTGGAAATTTTGACGCTGCAATTGGAACGGATGAATGGCGGGTGGTTGCGCGTGCATTGTGCAGTGCTGAGCTGGAAGCACTAGCCAGGGCCGCAGAGCGCGACGAAGGTGATTTTGCTGGACAGCCTACAGCGCCTATCATTTTGAACGCTACACCGCTTGAAACGCCGCAGAAGCGAGTGAGCATAAAAAAACTGTGGACAGATTATGTGTCATCGCGCCAGCAAGCTGGTTTCATGAAAGATGGTGCCAAGCGGCAGACGCCTGTCATCGAAAACTTGCGCAAATTCTTACGTCATGATGATGCGCTGAAAGTGACAAAGAAGAACATGCTGGAATGGCGTGATCACCTGCTCAAATCGTATCAAGCCAAAACCATTAGCGACGTTTACCTTTCCACTGCGCGAACCCTTTTTGAATGGGCCGTTGATAACGATCACATACCGGAAAATCCGGCGCGCAATGAGAAGCAACCGAAACCGAAAAAGGTCTATAGTCGCGAACGTGGTTACACAAACGCGGAAGCGGTAAAGGTCTTGAAGACTTCACGATCCTATCAGCCCCACGCCGATGAAAATGGATACATTCGCGAAACGCCAGCACTTGTGACCGCAAAACGATGGGTTCCAATGATCTGCGCGTTTTCAGGTGCAAGGGTCACAGAAATCACGCAGCTACGCAAAGAGGACATTCGGCAGATAGATGGTATTTGGGTAGCTAGGATTACACCAGATGCAGGAAGCGTGAAGACCGGCGGTTTTCGGGATGTGCCGTTGCACCCACAAATCATCGAAGAGGGTTTTGTGGATCTGTTGAACGCATCGGGGCAGGGGCCGTTGTTTCATAATGGTAAAACGCCAGAAAGCTATGTGCGCAAGTCCAAACAAATCTCAAATCAACTTGCGACTTGGTTACGCAAAGAAGGGTTAAGCCCAGAGGGATTGCCTCCAAACCATGCTTGGCGGCATCGGCTCAAGACGCAGTGCATGGAGCTTGGAATATCTGATCGGGTAATGGATGCAATACAGGGTCATGCGGGCCGGACCGCTGGTGATGCCTATGGCGACGTGACTACGGCAACGCGCATTGCAGCAATCACCAAGTTACCTGCCTACGATCTATCAGTATGAAATAAACTCTTGTGACCGTTCTTTTGCTGGATTCACAGAACATCTAAAGTGTGTTCCGTTATGCTGATCAGCGAAACACTTGTTGCATCGGCTGCCGCGGTCCACACGGTTGGCGATATTGGTTCAAGACTGTGGCACGTGAACAGGGGGTTTCGCAGCGTGTGTTTGAAGCGATATGTGGACATACAGCACGCGCTACAGGAGATGATTGCTGCAACATTGGTGTGATTGCCAAACAACGGGTGATCGAACAAATGCCGCGGTATCAGGTCGATTAGCAAGTGTGCTGTCACTTAGTCTGCAAATAGTGGTGGACTTCGGCGTCAGACAGTTCTGCGCGGACCAACGCATCCCCATCGCGTCCAACTACCCCCTCTAGGACTTCGCAAGGGACGCCCCGTGCACTCGCCAGTATCAAGGTGTGCAGCCATTCCTCCTAGTGGGTTATCCTGCCTGAGAAATCGCTGGGCTTACACATGCCTGGTCAAGGTCTAGTAACACGAGGTTAGACGCAATTGACTGGAACACAGTTGATTA
>NZ_JAWOAN010000111.1:0-3427 GCF_046498525.1 Yoonia sp. | reverse complement strand
TTGCCAAGATCAATGTCCGCGCAGCGTTTGGAGCAGAAAGGACGAAAGGCCTTCTCGGTCGGCTTTTCACAGATTGGACAGGCCATCAAATGCCCTCTATCAGGTGCTTGGGGAAGGGCGGGCGTTCGCGTTTGCGCTGCATCTCGAACAGGCCCATCGGGGTCCAGCCCACCAAAGAGGTTTCGACCGGGTCCGCTTTGAAAGACGCACGCAGCGATTGTTCGACCTGTTTGCGATGGGCTTTCGACATGGATACGAAGTCCACCGTGATTTGCCCGGCCAGACCGCGTAAGCGCAAGGCGCGGGGCAGGGCGCGGGCGGCGGCAAGGTTGGCCTTGAGGGCGGCGGCCGGTGAAGTGTCATTGCCGGTGTTCACATCAACTGCCACAAGCGCGCGGGTGGGTTCGACGTACATAAAGCCCTCTCCCAACGCGATTTTGGCCTGTGCAAGGGCATCCAGCTGATCCAATACGCCCATTTGTACGAAAGACCCCGCTTTGGTCACAACCTCTGCCGCACCTGTCCATTCGCGCCATGCCACCGTGTGCGGGCCATCGCCCTCGGTCAAGGCTTCGGGGGTGGTTCCCTCTGCTTCTGGCAGCACAGCATCGGCCAGCGCCGTCATTGCCAGAATATCGTCGGCGACTTCGGCTGCGTCTGCTCCTTCGCAGGACGACCGCAGGATCAGCCCATGCGGGCTGTCAAAGACCTCATGTGCGGTTGCCAGCAATTCATCGCGCACATCCTCATCGGTGATCTGGCGCGAGATGTTGAGCCCCGGTTTACCGGGTGTCACGATTGCATAGCGGCTTTTGAACAAGACGCGGTCGGTCACGGGAACGGCCTTACCGTCCTCGGCGATGCCCGTCACCTGCACCAGAAGCGGCTGGCCCGGACGCAACCCCTTGCCTTGTCGCAGAAAGGCCGTTTCGCCTTCGGGCAAGCGCATCATCATTCCGCCCTGACCCTTGATGGGCCGGTCGCAGATCGCGCGAAAAATGGCACCGGGCCGGGGCGCGTCCTGGTGATCGATCAGGATATCGTCCAGCTTGCCGTCTACCAGATAGGCAGCAGCTTCGGTCTGACCGATATGATCAAGGATAATGGTGCGGCCCTTCATGTGTGATCTCCAAAAAGCACGACGCCTGCGGCGGTCAGCAGGCCTGCGGCCTCGGTCAACGGCAGGCCGACGATGCCGGTATACGATCCGCTGATCCACGGAATGAATGCACCGGCGGGCCCTTGTATGGCATAGCCCCCAGCCTTGCCATGCCAGTCGTCCGAAGACAGGTAGGCGTGCACTTCCGCATCGGAAAGCTGTTTGAACGCCACTGTGCTTTGCACATCCTTGGTCCAGACGCGGTCGCCCCGTTTCACGGCGAGCGCGGTGATCACCTTGTGACGCCGTCCCGAAAGGGCAAACAGAAACTGCGCCGCCTCGGCTGCGTCTGAAGGCTTGCCCATGATCCGTCGACCAAGGGCAACAGTTGTATCCGCGCAAAGCACCACTTCATCGTCGCCCGCTGTCACCGCCGCAACCTTTTCAGAGGCAATCCGCCTGACGTAATCGCGCGGCAATTCACCCTTGCGCACATCTTCGTCAATATCGGGGGGGCGGATCGCGGCAGGGGTCAGCCCAAGCTGGGCCAACAGTTCCAGCCTCCGGGGTGAACCGGAGCCGAGAACGAGTTTCAAGTCGGGATTTGGGGGAAGGGTGGTCATACGATCCCCACACGAAACACTCGTTTCGCCTTATTTGAAACGATAGTTAATCCGACCCTTGGTCAGATCGTAAGGTGTCATTTCGACTTGCACCTTGTCGCCAGCCAGAACCCGGATGCGGTTCTTGCGCATCTTGCCTGCCGTATGCGCGATAATCTCATGGCCGTTTTCCAGCTCGACCCGAAACGTCGCGTTTGGCAGAAGTTCTTTCACGACACCTGGGAATTCGAGCAGTTCTTCCTTGGCCATGTGATCTCCTATATCTGTTATCCACCAGTTGTGGACGGCGTTTACATGCGCCTGAATGGTTGGTTTTTCAAGGGTTAATCCACACTGCGCGTCTGCTTGTGATGCTTTTTGCGACCGTTAGCCGGCGTCTTCGTCAATCCCCGGTCCCCAGCGGGCGATCAGACGATCCCTGATCTGGTCGCGGGTCTGGCGGTAAAGGGCCAAACGCGCCCCACGGTTGTCGCCAAGGCCGGTCGGATCGAGAATCGGCCAGTATTCCACATCCAGATGGTAAAACTGGGTCAAATCCAGTGCGCGGCGCTGGCTGGCAGGGGACAGCGCGAGAACAAGATCAAAGGATGACAGATCATCGCCCCAGTCTTCCATTTCGTCGAAAGACCGCGAACGATGGCGGGATAGCTCCACGCCGATTTCTTCACAGACCGCTATAGAAAAACCATCAATCTCAAGGTCGTTCTTCACCCCGACCGACTGGATATAGCACTGCGTCCCATAAAGTTTCTTCATGATCCCTTCCGCCATGGGCGACCGGACAGAATTGTGGTCACAGCAAAACAGGACTGATTGCGGAAGGTCCTCGTATTTGCCATCCTCCGCCATCTTCAAATCCCGAAGTGCAAGACGCAGATCAGGGTGAAAAGACGGCGTGCTGTGTCGTTATCGACGTCCGCTTTGCCTTCCAGACGCTCCTGCAAGACGCGTGCGCCTTCGTTGTGGATGCCACGGCGCGCCATGTCGATGGTTTCGATCTGGCTGGGGGGCAGGGTTTTGACCGCGTCGAAATAGCTTTCGCAGATCTGGAAGTAATCCTTCACTACCTGCCGGAATGGCCCCAGTGACAGGTGAAACTCGCCTGCGGGGCTGTCATCTTCCTGTTTGATGTCGAAAACCAGACGGCGTTCCTTGATCGACAGACCCAGTTTATAGGGTCCGGGCGGCACCTCTCGCCCCTCGCGCTCAGGCAGGGAAAAACTGTTGTCCTCCAGCAGATCGAACATTGCGACTTTGCGTTCCTGATCTATCTCGGGAGTAGGTGGTGGCAGATTGCGATCGTCCAGATCGATATGGGTTATCTTGCTCATGCGTCTCCCCGATTTAGACGGTCAAGTCGGGCGCGCACTGACAGGCCATGCGCCTCAAGACTTTCCGAAATGGCAAGCCGTTCAGCAGCCGGACCGATTGCCGCCAGCGCGTCGGGGGTCATGCGTGACAGGGTGGTACGCTTGATAAAGTCCATGACCGATAATCCGCTTGAAAACCGTGCCGACCGTGCCGTCGGTAGAACGTGATTTGGACCGCCAACGTAGTCACCAATCGCCTCTGGTGTCCAACCCCCGATAAAGATCGCGCCCGCATGGGTGATCTTTTGGGACAATGCGTCCGCATCAGCGGTGCAGATTTCCAGATGCTCCGGTGCGATACGATCCGAAAGCATGACGGCCTCGTCAAAGTCCTT
>NZ_JAWOAN010000149.1:0-4338 GCF_046498525.1 Yoonia sp. | reverse complement strand
TTGCGCAGGTCCGGTTTGAAAATCTTGCCAACGGCCGTCTTTGGCAGTTCGTCCAGTATTTCCAGATATTTGGGGTGTGCGGCGCGTTCGTGGATATGCTCTTTGGCAAAGGCCAGCAATTCCTTTTGGGTCACAGCGGCACCATCGACAAGTTCGACATAGGCGCAAGGGACTTCGCCCGCATGTTCGTCCGGCTGCCCGATGGCCCCGGCAAATGCCACGGCATCATGGCCTGCCAAGGCTTCTTCGATTTCGGCAGGATCAATGTTGTGCCCCCCACGGATGATCAGGTCTTTGGCGCGGCCAGTGATCCAAAGGTATCCGTCTGCATCGACCCGCCCAAGGTCTCCCGTGCGCAAAAATTGCGCCCTCGATTTTGGACCAGGGTAGAACATATCTTTGTTTTTTTCGGCCTCTGTGTAGGTTTGGCCGTCAAACACGCCGGGATTGGATACGCAGATCTCGCCGATTTCATCGGTCCCCAAAATCTCTCCATTGGCCGCATCAACAATCTTAACGCTTGTGTAGGGGAACGGCACTCCGATGGAACCAACCCGTTTCTCGCCCAGCGGCGGGTTGATCGACACAAGACATGTCGCTTCGGTCAGACCATAGCCTTCGCAAATGGTAACGCCCGCAGCCTCTTCGAAACGCCGGTAAAGCTCCAGAGGCAAAGGCGCCGAACCGCAGAATGCAAGACGCAAGGTCGAGATATCGGCATCCACCTTGCGCTGCATCAGGGCCGACATCGCTGTCGGAACCGTGATCATGAACGTGACCTTGTGCTTTTCGACCAGCTTCCAGAAGTTATCGAAAACGCCCTCACCCCGATACCCTTGCGGCGTGGGCAGAACGATTTGCGCGCCCGATCCCAGCGATGCCCCCAACGAAACGATGGTCGCGAAAACATGGAACAGCGGCAACGGGCAAATCTGTACGTCCTCTTCGGTAAAGAGCAGCCGATCCCCCAGCCACGCGTTGTAGACGATCCCGGAATAGCGGTGCTGCACGACCTTTGGCATGCCGGTCGTACCGCCGGTGTGAAAGTAAGCCGCGACACGGTCTGTCTTGCTGTCTTCAAAGCCGAGCGTCTTGGGCTGCTTGTGCAACTCGGCATTGAAGTCAAGGACCTTCGCCTTGTGCGCCACAGGGTTCTTTGGCCGGATCAACGGCACGATCAGCCGCTTGAAACCGGTCAGATAACGGTGCAGGTCCACTTCCAGCACATGGGTGACATTGGGAGCCAGACGTACGGCCTCCGCCGCTTTCTGGGCCACGTCCGTTTTCGGAAAAGCTTTGAGCGTCACCAGCACCTTGGCGTTCGTTTCACGCAGGATCGCAGCGATCTGCGTGGCCTCCAATAGCGGGTTGATCGGGTTTACGATGCCGGCGACCTGACCGCCCAGATACGTCAGAACCGTCTCTGTCGCGTTTGGCATCAGATAGGCAACGACATCAGTTTCACCAACACCAAGACTGCGGAAAAGGTTGGCAGCCTGCCCGGTCTTGTCGCGCAACTCATTCCAGGTCAGGGTTTCGCATCTGGCGTCCGGATCAGAAAGCAGGCTATAGCTGACAGCCTTGCGCACGCCATGCTTTGTGGCGGTCCGGCTCAATAACTCATAGGTCGTCGTGGGCGTATTCCGCGCCTCCCACGGCTCTTCATTCTCAATGGCGTCCCGATCAGCAACACTTGCAAAAGCCATGCCGTCTCCTCCCTCATTCAATGCCACGCTATGCCGCAAGGCCTCCCTGACGCAGCAGGTTGGGGAAAAACAGTGCCGACCACAAGTCTTACGCTACGAAAAACGCAAGGCTATTCTGCGGCGACACCTTCGGTAAACTGCAATCTGGCCAACCGGGCGTAAAGGCCACCTTGCGCCACCAGCGCATCATGCGTGCCTTGGGCGACGATCCTGCCGTCTTCCAGCACAACGATGCGATCCGCCTTTTTGACGGTCGCAAGGCGGTGTGCAACGATCAGGGTCGTGCGGTTGCGCGCCAGCTCCTCCACGGCACGTTGCACCGCATATTCACTTTCCGCGTCCAACGCGCTTGTCGCCTCATCCAGCAACAACACAGGCGCGTCACGCAGGATGGCGCGTGCAATCGCGATCCGCTGCTTTTGCCCCCCCGAGAGCATCACACCACGCTCGCCAACATAGCTGTCAAAGCCATCAGGCAATGCGATCAGGAAATCATAGGCGGCAGCAGCTTTGGCCGCCGCTTCGACCTCTGCGTCTGATGCAGTCGGTCGTCCAAACCGAATGTTCTCGCGCGCGGTGTCAGCAAAGATGACGGGGTCCTGCGGGACCAGCGCAATATGCTTGCGGAACTCAGAGCGGTCCAGATCGCGCAGGTCCATGCCGTCAAGACGAACGGCGCCCTCCTGTGGGTCATAGAACCGCTGAACCATCTGAATGATCGTGCTTTTGCCTGCACCGGACGGGCCGACAAGAGCCACGGTTTCACCCGGTGCAATATGAAGATCAATGCCATCAAGCGCAGATATCTGCGGCCGTGACGGATAATGAAATTGCACGCCTTCAAAGCTCAGTGCGCCCTTGACCGGGGTTGGCAGGACGTCGGGTTGCGCCGGGTCGCGCACTGTGTCCTCGGCGGTCAACAGCTCCACCAACCGTTCGGTCGCACCGGCAGCCCGCTGTAATTCGCCCCAAACCTCTGAAAGGGCCGCAACCGCACCGCCCACCATGATTGTGTAGATCATGAACTGCACAAGCCCGCCTTCGGTGATCTCACCGGCGACAACGTCACGCGACCCCATCTGCAAGAACAGGACGATGGCAGCAAAAACCATGAAAATGACAATTGCCGTCAGCGCCGCACGGGTCATGATACGACGCCGGGCAGAACGATAACTTTGCTCTGTGACCGCATCGAACTTTGCGCGGCTCAACTCTTCGTGGGTAAACGCCTGAACGGTCTGGGCAGACAAGAGCTGCTCAGACGCGTCTCCGCTCGATTCGGCAATGAGATCTTGGTTTTCCTTGGAAAGACTGCGCACGCGGCGACCCAGAAACAGGATGGGGAACAGGACCACCGGAATAGGCCACAAAACCATCACGCTCATCTTGACCGAGGTCAGCAGCATCAAGATCACACCGCCGATAAAGATCAGGATGTTGCGTAGCGCGATCGACACAGAACTGCCGATCACCGACAAGATAAGCGTCGTATCGGTCGTGATCCGGCTGAGGACTTCACCAGTCATAATACGTTCATAGAACGCGGGGCTCATGCTGATCATGCGGTTGAAGACAGCCTTGCGGATATCAGCGACCACGCGTTCGCCGAGCCGGGTCACAAGATAATATCTCAGCGCGGTGCCGAAGGCGAGCAGCACCGCAATTGCAAGCATCGTGACAAAGTGCTGGCTGATCTCATTGCTGGCCAGGCCGAATGTATCCACGACCTGTCCCGCCGCAATCGGCAGGCTGAGCGAAATCATCGCGGTAAAGACCAGCGCAAATCCGGCGCCGATCATATTGTAACGGTAGGGCTTCATGAAGGGCCAAAGCGCCGTAAGCGCACTCACCCGCTTACTGACAGGCCGGTCCTCCGGTTTTGCTTTTTTTGGGGTCTCGGCCATATGCAGTCCTTTGTCACGTACCGACGGACATAGAACTGAACCGAGCGTTTCACAAGGCGACCAAAAGCATCAGAGGCATTTTGATAGATGCGAAACTAGCGCGGGCGACGGCATTCGAACAAGAACCTTCACCTAGCTAAGCTAGCGCGCACAATACCTAAAAACCACATTATTTCAAGCACATGTAGATGCGTCTTTACGAGTCTAAAAAGTAGCTATGGAGCGGGCGAGGGGAATCGAACCCCTATCATCAGATTGGAAATCTGAGGTCTTACCATTACACAACGCCCGCTTCGGTGATGTTTTAGGTATTTGACCTTTGAAGCGAGGTCAAGATGCATCAGATACGATCAGGTCGACAATTGATACGAGGTGTTTGATCCACCTTGGGCTATTAGGGTCGCTGCTGGTCTAAGGATACTGATGGTCAGATAGCTTAAGTGACCAACCATAATCCGCTAAGTTATTGGATAAATGGTGCCCCCACACGGACTCGAACCGCGGACCTACTGATTACAAATCAGTTGCTCTACCAGCTGAGCTATAGGGGCACTACTCCCCCGTATCAGGCGGGTCGGCTGACCCGGATGAGCGGCGTATAGCAGGGGAAAACGCGGGTGTGCAATGGTGTTTTCACTTCAGTCGCGGAAAAAATCCACGCCCACAGGCACGCTGCATGCATTCGCAATGCGACCCCGCTTTCGCGTCCGGCAAATGACTCTATGATG
>NZ_JAWOAN010000237.1:0-6562 GCF_046498525.1 Yoonia sp. | reverse complement strand
GTATTCCGCAAGCAGGAAACCGACGAAACCCGCGCCAATGAATATGTGCAGGTGGGATACGAGGTGTTCGACGGCCAGAACCCGGCCGGTGCCGATGCCGAGGTTTTCGCCGCCATTGCCGAAGGGTTGGCCGGATTGCCGGTGCGTGCGGCGACGGGCGATATTGGCGTCCTGATGGCGGCGGTTCGGGGATTGCGCACAACGGAAGCGCGCAAGGCCGCCTTGCTGCGTCATATCTGGCGACCCAGCCGGTTTCGCGCGCTGATGAAGCGTTTTGGTTCCGGCAAGGTACCACCGGCGCGGGCGGCACTTTTGGCGGCAGATGATCCGTTCGCAGATGCAGGGCCGGATATCGGATTGCGCAGCCGTAAAGAGGTGCAGGCCCGTATCGACGCGCTCCGCGCAGATGCGGCGGCCGCCCCGGTTGCGACGGAAGAGGTTGCATTGATCGACGCCATTCTGGGACTGCGCGAAACCGCCCCGAACGTGCTGAGCGCGCTGCGCGACATCGCCGTGGATATGCCTGCGATTGGCAAGGCTGTCGCTGGCATGAATGCACGGCTCGATGCCATGGCGGAGCGGGGTGTTGATGTCGATACTCTGGAATTCGAAGGCAGCTATGGGCGTACATCGCTGGAATACTATGACGGGTTTGTCTTTGGATTCTATGCGACCGACCGCCCTGATCACCCGCCTGTGGCCACTGGCGGCCGTTATGATGCGCTGACCGCGCAACTTGGGCAGGGCCGTGCAGTACCTGCGGTGGGTGGTGTGATCCGCCCGGATCTGGCGTTGGGGTTGCGCGCATGTTGAAGCTTGGTGTGCCCTCAAAGGGGCGATTGATGGAAAAGACCTTTGACTGGTTCGGCGCGCGCGGCGTGACCCTGCGCAAATCAGGGTCTGATCGGGAATATGCGGGTGCTGTGGATGGCATCGAAGGTGTGGAGCTTGTGCTGCTTTCGGCGGGGGAGATCCCGCGAGAACTGGCGGCAGGCAATATCCATCTGGGTGTTACCGGTTCTGATCTTGTGCGCGAGAAGCTGGCGAATTGGGATTTGCGCGTGGCTGAACTGGCGCGGATGGGTTTTGGCGGGGCGGACCTGATTATCGCTGTGCCGCAAGCATGGGTCGATGTCAGTACGCTGGATGATCTGGATGCAGCCGCAGCAGCATTTCGGCGCACGCACGGTTTTCGTTTGCGCATTGCCACGAAATATCACCGGCTCGTCCGCGACTTCCTGCGTGAGCAGGGGGTTGCGGATTACCAGTTGGTGGATAGCCAAGGCGCAACCGAAGGCACCGTCAAAAACGAAACAGCCGAAGCGATTGCCGATATCACCTCGACGGGCGAGACACTGCGCGCCAATGGGCTGAAAATCCTTGATGACGGATTGATCCATGCCAGCCAAGCGACCCTTTTCAGGGGACGTCGGCGCGACTGGACGGATGAACAGCGGGCAACGCTCAAGTCTTTGCTGATGGTGTTGGGGGTCTAAGGGCCGCTTTGATGCCGTCCCTGCATGCGGTCTCCAGTGCTGACGGTTTATGGCGTGCCTCGGTCAAGCCGGTGTCGGCACCTGCGACCGCTGCCGCGGCTGTTGCCGCCATACTGTAGGTGTGGACCTGTGTAATGCCCTTGAGCGCCTGACGGCAAAGCGCATGGACGACAAGATAATCAAGATGGCTGCCCAAAATCCCGGCACCCTGTTCTTCACCGCCTGCCGCATTACGCTCGCAGGCTCCGGCATCTATTGACAGGAATGACCGGCAGATCATCGGGCGCACATCATAGGCGCGACAACTGCGCGTTTCGGGGTCCAGTGCGGGGCAGGCCTCGAGATGCCAGTCGCGCCCATCGGGTTGGCCTGCAAGGGGGGAAACGGCGGTATAAAGCCGCTCGGCTTCAAAGGGGGTAATCAGGCCACCTTCGCCGCCGGACAGGATGCAGCAAAAGGCGCATCCTTGCGAACATGCAGCGTTGCGCACGGCATCAGGGGGCGTCTTGAGGATTTCGTCGCGTACCGCTGACCCCAGCCGCCATGCAGCTTGGCCGCTGGCCATTTCGGCGATCACGTCTTTTACGGGCATGCCATAGGCTTGCGCCGTTTGCAGGTACGACGTCAGGATGCGTTTGCCCCTTGTTTCGATCTGTTTATCGACGCCCTTCACTTTCGCCTTTGACACGCAATCCGCGAGATCAGCGACAGTGAGCGGAGCAGGCTTGCCGCCCTTCTGTGCCAATCTGCGGGCAGCGCGGGAAGATGTTGGTTTCATAGTCGGACGCCCCTGATCGCGCTGGTCGGTAGACGAAGACTATATAGCCGACAAGAGGGCCGTCCAGTGCGCTTTACCGGACCCCGATCGCGGCGAGTGCCTTGGAAAGTTCAGGGGGCAACGCTTCTTCATCTTGGCGGCCGTCTGGCAAATCTTTCGGGGCGTCTGGGGTCGGCAAATAACGCCAGCCTTGAAAGGCGCGCTTCGGAGTAGCTTCGACTCTGATCAGCCCGGGTTTGCACACGATTGCGCAGCGCCGGATGCCATCATCCGAAAGGTACTCATCAAGCCGCAGGATCGGTTGACGGCACAGGATGACACCCTTGATTACCCAGAAGATCGAGCCGCCATTGAGGATTTCTTCGTTCCGCTTGGGCCACATCCGGGTGATGTGGCGCGGCAACCCGTCTTCGGTCTGCGCGCGCTTTGTGGATTGCCATGCCGCGAGACCGGCAACGTCGTCAGTGCCGACAGACAATTTGAGTATGTTAACGGTTTTCGACATCAATCCCCCCCGGGATGTGCCGTACAATTAATGCTCTGCCGACCCATTTCAATAGATACTTAACAATTCGTTTATGTGGTGTAACCCTTGAGATCAATCACCATATATGGTACCTGAAATGAGAACTACTTTTGACCTGTTTCGCCATTCCAAACTGACAGCCTACCCATTAAGATGCAGGTCTTGCCCTGCTGCCCCAATCGGAGATTCCCTGCCATGACCGCGTTTTCTGCCCCCATTGCCGAACAAATCTGGGACATGAAATATCGGTTCAAGGAGTCAGACGGCACGCCGATTGACAAGACAATCGAGGATACCTGGCGTCGGATTGCGGGCTCTCTGGCGGCAGTTGAGGATGATCCGAAGGCGTGGGAGGGCAAGTTCTATGACGCGCTCGCAGATTTTAAATACCTGCCTGCGGGGCGTATTACTGCAGGTGCTGGCACGGCCCGGTCGGTGACGCTTTTTAACTGCTTTGTCATGGGTACGATCCCAGACAGCATGGGCGGTATTTTTGACATGCTGAAAGAAGCCGCGCTGACGATGCAGCAAGGTGGTGGCATTGGCTATGATTTCTCGACCATTCGCCCCAAGGGTGCGGGCGTCAAAGGTGTCGCGGCGGATGCATCCGGCCCATTGTCATTCATGGATGTGTGGGATGCGATGTGCCGAACCATCATGTCTGCCGGATCGCGCCGCGGTGCGATGATGGCAACGATGCGCTGCGATCACCCCGATGTCGAAGACTTCATCTCTGCCAAATCTGATCCGGCCCGCCTGCGCATGTTCAATATGTCGGTTTTGATCACCGACCCTTTCATGGAAGCCGTCAAGTCGAACGCTACATGGGATTTGGTATTCAACGGAGAGGTTTACCGCACTGTGTGGGCGCGCGAACTGTGGGATGCGATCATGCGATCTACCTACGATTATGCCGAACCCGGTGTGATCTTTATCGACCGCATCAACCAGATGAACAACCTGAACTATTGCGAGACGATAGCGGCGACCAACCCGTGTGGCGAACAACCCTTGCCGCCTTATGGGGCGTGCTTGCTGGGTTCGATCAACATGGCACGTCTTGTGAAGGACCCGTTTGATGATGCAGCCGCGCTGGATGAAGCAGCGCTCGGCGATCTGGTCGCGATGGCCGTGCGGATGATGGATAATGTCGTGGATGCCTCGCGGTTCCCACTCAAGGCCCAGAAAGCCGAGGCGGAGGCGAAGCGCCGCATCGGGTTGGGGATCACCGGATTGGCTGACGCGCTCTTGATGGTTGGACTGCGTTACGGATCACAAGAAGCTGCGGCGCAGACGGACAAATGGATGCACCAGATCGCGCGGGCCGCTTATTTGGCGTCTGTCGATCTGGCAAAGGAAAAGGGCCCGTTCCCGCTTTTCGACGCAGAGAAATTTTTGGCCAGTGGCGCAATGCAACATATGGATGAAGATGTCAGAGATGCCATCCGTCAAAATGGCATAAGAAATGCACTTTTGACGTCGATCGCACCAACTGGCACGATCAGCCTTTATGCAGGCAATGTGTCGTCCGGGATAGAGCCTGTGTTCGCCTATGCCTACACCCGAAAGGTTCTGCAAAAGGACGGGTCACGGACCGAAGAAGAGGTCGTGGACTACGCCGTGCAATTGTGGCGCGATCTGAAAGGTGACGCGCCTTTGCCGGACTACTTTGTGAACGCACAGACCTTGGCACCTTTGGACCATGTGCGCATGCAGGCGGCGGCGCAAAAATGGATCGACAGTTCGATTTCCAAGACCATCAACTGCCCCGAGGATATTAGTTTCGATGATTTCAAAGAGGTCTATATGGCCGCTTGGGATCAGGGCTGTAAGGGGTGCACAACCTACCGTCCGAATGATGTGACTGGGTCGGTTCTTTCGGTTTCGCAAGAGGCGTCGCCATCCGAGGTGCCCGATCAGGTTCGCGATGAGGGCGAAGGGGCAGAGGTCGTCTATATGTCCGAGCCACTGGACCGTCCGCAGGAATTGGAAGGGGCGACCTACAAGCTCAAGTGGCCCGATAGTGAGCATGCAATCTATATTACCGTGAACGATCTGATCATCGCGGGGCACAGGAGGCCATTCGAGGTCTTTATCAATTCCAAGAACATGGAGCACTTCGCATGGACAGTGGCGCTGACGCGCATGATCTCGGCGGTGTTCCGGCGCGGGGGGGATGTTTCGTTTGTTGTAGAAGAATTGAAGGCCGTCTTTGATCCACGCGGTGGCGCGTGGATGCAGGGCAAATATGTGCCATCGATCCTTGCGGCTATTGGCGGTGTGATCGAAAAGCACATGATCGCGATCGGGTTTCTTGCGGGCGAAGGCATGGGCCTGAAAGCAGACCCGCAGGCCGACGTCGTTGCCATCAACGGGGCGCCACGTGGCAAGGCTTGTTCCTCTTGCGGGTCTTATGATCTGCGCATGATTGAAGGATGCATGACCTGCGGGTCCTGCGGTTATTCAAAGTGCGGCTAGACCGGAGTACGGTGTATGTGAAACGATGTTAGAGGGGGCAATTAAGAGCCAATTGACCCAAAAAGACGACCATTAGGTGGGGCTTAAACGACCACTGACATCTAAGTCATTGAAATTGTTGAAACTGAGAAATGCCGATCCGAATGGGTCGGCATTTTCGTTTCAGTGCTGAGCTCAAGGCGCAGTGGTTGACCGACCTCGCAAAATGTTCTCATTACGTTCTCAAGGATCCGGATCCTCTTGTTGAAACCCTGGCAGCCCCACGCTGCCAGATGCTGGCCGCCAACAGATGGGCGTGCCGGTTCAGAGAGGACACCAAATGCCACGCATAAAATTTGCTGACGTCAAATTCCCCGATCACAATACCCCATCACTCTACGACCTTGAGGTTCGTTTGAGAAAGCACTTGGATCAGTTCAGAGAGCGGATCGGCAGCCCTAAATTCGAATACGCGATGCCTGAAGCTGATCGCATGAAAATTAAGCGTAGGGCCAAAGCGTATCTCAGTGCCGTTTCCCGGAAATCAGGCATGGGCCATCTCGACGATAAAGATCGTCAAAGCATGGAGGCCTTCCGCAACGGAGCTGAGCTGGTCTCTGTTGAAACTGAGCACCGAGCAGATGAGATCGCATCTGCCATCCATACCGAAATGCCTTGGATGGCGGCGGCGACAGAAATGATTTGGCAAGATATGCGTTCTTCGGTTCGCAACGGTGATGCTGCTCCGCGCCTGCGACCTTTGCTGCTTGTTGGGCCGCCTGGCATTGGCAAGAGCCATTGGGCACGCTTGCTCGGCCAGCGGCTCGTGGTGCCTACAACTGTCATTGAAGCGACAGGTGAGCCTGCCTCTTTCTCTGTAACCGGGTCACAGCGCGGGTGGGGAACCGCGAACCCCGGAAAACCTCTGGAACAGATTATCGCGAATGGGATCGCAAATCCTGTCATTGTGGTCGACGAAATCGAGAAAGCGGGTAACGTCGAGTCGCGACGCGGTGTGCGTTTCTCGTTGACTGAGGGTCTTCTTCCGTTTCTTGAACGATCAACGGCGGCACATTGGTCATGCCCATATTTCCGCATCGCTTTCGATATGTCGTGGATCACATGGGTGATGACCGCGAATAGTGTGGACGGCTTGTCACAGCCGTTCCTCAGCCGCTGTCCGCCCACAAAGCTGCCTGACTTGTCGGTCGAGCACCTGATGGGGTTTGCCGATCGTGAAGGCGCTCGCCGTGACCTGCCTCACGATGCCATCGACGCTGTGAAAGATGTCATCTAAGCTATCGC
>NZ_JAWOAN010000129.1:0-3927 GCF_046498525.1 Yoonia sp. | reverse complement strand
ATGAACATATGGTCCTGATACTTTTCCCAGTGCCCTGACGCTTCCCACAGCTTGCGGTCCACGACCTGCGGTGTGTTCACCTCGACGTAGCCGCCCTTGCGCTGCTGGCGGCGCATATAGTCTTGCAGTTCTGTGTAAACTGTCCAGCCGTTGGGGTGCCAGAACACCTGACCGGGGGCCTCTTCCTGCATATGGAACAGGTTCATTTCGCGGCCCAGCTTGCGGTGGTCGCGTTTGGCGGCTTCTTCCAGCATATGCAGGTGGGCCTTCAGCCCTTCCTTGTTGGTGAAGGCCGTGCCGTAGATACGCTGCAACATCGCGCGGTCGCTGTCGCCGCGCCAATAGGCGCCGGCGATGGACATCAGCTTGAAGGCATCCGCAGGAACCTGACCGGTGTGTTGCAGATGCGGACCACGGCACAGGTCTTGCCAGTCGCCGTGCCAATACATGCGCAGCGGTTCATCGCCGAGGATACTCTCGATCAACTCGACCTTATATGGCTCGCCACGGTCCTTGTAATACTGGATCGCAACATCGCGCTCCCAAATCTCGGTGCGGACCTCATCACGCTTGTTGATGATCTCTTTCATCTTCTTTTCGATGGCGCCAAGGTCTTCGGGCGTGAACGGCTCTTTGCGGTCAAAATCGTAATACCAGCCGTCCTTGATGACAGGGCCGATGGTGACTTGGGTCTCGGGCCAGATTTCCTGTACGGCGCGGGCCATGATATGCGCCAGATCGTGGCGCACCAGTTCAAGTGCGGGTTCTTCGTCTTTCATGGTGTTGATGGCGATGCTGCTATCGGCCTCGATTGGCCACTGCAAATCCCAGTGTTGGTCATTGACCGTTGCGCTGATCGCTTTCTTGCGCAGCGAAGATGAGATGTCAGCGGCGACATCGGCCGCAGTGACGCCGGCCTCGTAAGAGCGGCTGTTACCATCGGGAAAAGTCAGGGAAATCTGTGCCATTCGTGGCAAGCTCCTCGTCTGTTTGGCGCCTACAAAACGCCCGGTTGCGGGTTATGTGTGACGGGTAAATGACCTGACGTGGACAAATGGTCAAGTGGCTGGGGAAAGCCCGTGTTGCTGTATACCTAGATATACGTTGACTGCGACACATGAGGCGTTAAACACGACGTAAGTTTCCGATCCGAAACATAGATGTTGGGGGATAACAGATGCCAAGCTACAACCGTTCATTTGATCTAAACGTAGACGACGTCAACATGATCGAAGAGGCGCTGCGCGCACGCGGTCGCGAACTGTCAAGCATGCGGCTGGCCTTGAAAGAGGACAATCCCGCCCATCTGGAATCGATCCGCGTGATCGAACGTGACCAGCGCCAGAACGAAGAACTGCTGGGCCGTTTGCACGATCAGAAAATTTTCTACCGCCCCAAGAAATCGGTCTACGTCGGCGGATAGTGCCAGCCTGACCGGGCACAGTCGAAAATATCTGCAAAAGGCATGCAGCGTTTGACCGTTGTGCGCCTTTTTCATTGTCACATCTAAGCCCGAAAGACCTTGCAGCGACTGGCCTGTTGTGGTGCCATGAAGCCATGGAAAACACGCAAGACACCCCGTCATTTGTCACCCCGCAAGGGCGCCGTATTGCTTATCACCTGACTGATGGCACCGGTCCTGCGGTGGTGTTTCTGGGTGGGTTCAAATCCGACATGGGCGGCACAAAGGCAGTGCATCTTGAAGAATGGGCGCGCGCCTCTGGCCGCGCGTTTTTGCGCTTCGACTATTCCGGGCACGGTGAAAGCAGCGGGGCCTTTACCGACGGTTGCATTGGCGACTGGTTCGAAGATGCCGCTGCAGCTATCGGTCTGCTGGCCGGCAAGGTCATTTTGGTTGGTTCCAGCATGGGGGGGTGGATATCCCTGCTGGTCGCAAAGGCGATGCCTGAAAAAGTCGCTGGCATGGTTACAATCGCGGCCGCGCCGGATTTCACCGAAGACAGCATGTGGGCAGGCTTTACGGACGCGCAGAAACGGGAACTGATGGCGGGGCAGGTCGCTTTGCCTTCGGAATACGGAGAACCTTACATCATCACCCGACGTCTGATCGAGGAAGGGCGCGCGCGCCTTGTCCTGCGCGACCCGCTGACGCTGAACTTTCCTGCGCGCTTTTTGCAGGGAACAGCCGACCGCGATGTCGAGATGTCCGTCGCCTTGCGCCTGCTGGACCATGCCTCTGGCTCCGACATGCGCCTGACCCTTGTCGACGGGGCGGATCATCGTTTTTCGGATGAGGATTGTCTGGATTTGATTGTGTCGTCGGTCGAAGATGTCTTGCGGCGATCTGCGAGGGACACCGCCCCTCCGACGTAACGTTCGGATCTGCGATCAGCCAAGGCTTTGCGCAGGGTTCCGGAGATACTTGGAAAGGGACGCGATGGGATTGGCAGTTGGGCAAGAGGCAGGCCGGGGGCTGGCCGACTTGGAGGCAGCGATCGCTGCGGCGGAAGCCCGAGTACCGGACCTGCGCCCGGGTTGCGAAAAGCGGATCGTATGGGCGGTTGCGCCTGCCACCAAGACACCGGTATCTTTACTCTATATTCACGGGTTTTCTGCAACCGGTGAGGAATTGCGCCCTTTGCCCGACATGGTCGCGGACGCATTTGGCGCGAACATTCACTTCACACGGCTGACCGGCCACGGACAGGATGGCGATGCAATGGGACAGGCTACCCTGTCCGACTGGCGGCGTGATGTGGCCGAGGCGATTGTGATTGCGGAAACGCTTGGGGATGAGGTGATCATCATGGGCTGCTCGACCGGTTGCACACTGGCAACGCTGGCCTTGGCAGAAGGGGCGCAGGCCAAAGCGATGGTTCATATTTCACCCAATTTCGGGCTGCGGTACCGCGTGGTGCAAACCTTGCTTGATCTTCCCGGCGCGCGTCACTGGTCGCGCTATGTCGCCGGATCGTCGCGATCATTCGCGCCGTCAAGTGCCGCTCACGCGGCCTATTGGACCCTGCAGTATCCGACAGACGCGGTTCATGTAATGGCGGATGCGGTACGCGCGGTGCGCCACGCTGATCTGTCGCTGATCAAGACGCCTGCCTTGTTCTGCTTTAACGATGCCGATCAGGTCGTGCACCCCGAGGACACACATAAAGTCATCGCCCGCTGGGGCGCGCAGGCCGAAACGGTTGCGATCACGCAGACACCCGACGATCACGACATGGGGCATGTCATGGCCGGTGACATCTTTTCGCCCGGCCAGACAGCGCCGTTGGCACGGCAGATTATCGCTTGGGGGCAAAGCCTGCCTGTGCATTGAAGCACTTGCGGGAGCACGGTTTCCGCGCCACAGTGTGAAAAACCTATAAAAGGTTGAGCAGTTTGTTAGGGTTTTTGTACAATGCCGCGTGAAACGCTGGTGATGATCCCGCCGATGCTGTCTGACGCGCGCGTTTTTGCGCATCAGTTGCAGGTGATGTCAAAATCCCATGCCGTCATGGTCGCACCCCCAACTTGTGGTGAGCGTATCGAGGAAATCGCCAGCCAAGTCCTGTCATGGGCGCCTTCAAAGTTCGCCCTTTGCGGGATGGGTCTTGGCGGTATGGTCGCGATGGAGCTCATGCGGCGTGCGCCCGAGCGGATGACTCGGATTGCGCTTGTCAGCACCAGCGCGCAGGCCGATACGCCAGAATCCGCAGCCGCCCGCGAGCCGCATATCATCGCGGCGCGTGCGGGGCGTTGGAACGATGTCTTGCAACACGAGATTAATTCGACATGGATGGCACCCTCGACCGATAAAGCACAACTGGTCCGTGTTCTGACCGAGATGGGGCGCGATCTGGGGTCCAAAGCATTAGAGAAATTTCAAGAAAAAACTTCTGCTTCAGGAGATATGGAAACCCTTATCATGTGTATTAAAGAATACACTGATAAGCATGACGTATTGAATGGAAT
>NZ_JAWOAN010000102.1:0-11777 GCF_046498525.1 Yoonia sp. | reverse complement strand
GCCACCTCGGCACAACTGTCATAGTCGACATCGCCAACCAGTCGTGTGCCACCCTCGGGCTTCTCGATCCGGTTGATCCCCACATCAATCACTGTTGCACCGGGTTTGATCCAATCACCCTGAACCATCTGCGGACGACCCACTGCCGCCACAACGATGTCAGCTTGGCGGACAACAGCGGGCAAATCTTTGGTCCGGCTATGCGCGATAGTCACCGTGCAGCTATCACCCAACAAGAGTTGCGCCATAGGTTTGCCAACGATGTTCGAACGGCCAATCACAACCGCATTCATACCGGACAATGACCCGTGGTAATCGCGTAGCATCATCAAGCTGCCCAAAGGCGTGCAAGGCACCATGCTCTTCTGTCCGGTCCCCAACAGACCGACGTTGGAGATATGAAACCCATCGACGTCCTTGGCAGGATCAATACTGTTGATCACCAGATCGCTATCCAGATGGTCAGGCAGGGGCAACTGCACCAATATCCCGTGGACCGCCGGATCTTTGTTCAGCTTTTCGATCAGCGCCAGCAAGTCAGCCTCAGAGGTGTCCACATCAAGCTTATATTCAAAGGAGGCCATGCCGACTTCCTTGGTCATTTTGCCCTTCGAACGCACATAGACCTGACTGGCGGGATCTTCTCCCACAAGAACAACTGCCAACCCCGGGGTAATGCCTTGGGACTCTTGCAGTTTGGCCACGCCCTTTGCTACTCTCGCGCGCACCTTTGCGGCAAAGGCTTTTCCATCAATCACAGCCGTTGTCATCACATCTTCCCATGTTCAAAAATACCTCCGCCGGAGGCAAGCAGGACGGTGGGCGGGGCGTCAGCGCAGCTGCGCGTCGTCCCGCCCGGTCACGTTAAAACAGACCTTCAATCTGGCCTGCGTCATTCAGCATGATCTGCTCTGCCGAGGGCACACGTGGCAGGCCCGGCATCGTCATGATCTCACCGCAGATGGCAACAATAAAGCCTGCGCCTGCACTCAAACGGACTTCGCGCACAGGAACGGCATGGCCCGTCGGCGCACCGCGCACTGTCGGATCGGTCGTAAAGCTGTACTGCGTTTTCGCCATACAGACCGGCAGATGACCATAACCCTGTTCTTCCCATGTCTTGAGCTGCTCACGTATCTTGCTGTCCGCAATCACCTCATCTGCGCGGTAGATGCGCTTGGCAATGGTATCGATCTTGTCGAAAAGACTCATGTCGTCTGGATAGATCGGCGCAAAATTCGCTTCACCTGCATCTGCAATCTGCGCTACGCGGGTGGCCAGTTCGGTTATACCTTCCGAGCCAAGCGCCCAGTGCTTGCACAAGATCGCCTCTGATCCTTGGGTCTCCACATATGCTTTTACAGCGGCCACTTCGGCATCCGTGTCGGTCACAAAGTGGTTGATCGCCACAACAACAGGTACTCCAAAGCTCTTTACGTTTTCAATGTGGCGTCCGAGGTTCGGGCAACCGGCATTCACCGCATCCACATTCTCTGCACCCAGATCAGCCTTCGCCACCCCGCCGTTCATCTTCATTGCGCGCACCGTGGCGACGATAACCACGCAAGACGGCGCAAGGCCCGCTTTGCGGCACTTGATGTTCATGAACTTCTCGGCACCCAGATCGGCACCGAAGCCTGCTTCGGTCACAACGTAGTCCGCCAATTTCAACGCTGTCGTCGTCGCTGTCACGGAGTTGCATCCGTGAGCAATGTTGGCAAACGGGCCACCATGTACGAACGCTGGGTTGTTTTCCAAAGTCTGCACAAGGTTGGGCTGCATCGCATCTTTCAGCAGCACGGTCATGGCCCCATCCGCTTTGATGTCGCGGCAGTAAACGGGACTACGATCACGACGGTAGGCAACAATAATATCGCCCAGACGTTTTTGCAAATCATCAAGATTGCGCGCAAGACACAAGATCGCCATGACCTCGGACGCCACAGTGATGTCGAAACCAGCCTCGCGCGGGAAGCCATTGGCAACCCCACCCAAAGACGCCGTAATCTGACGCAACGCCCGGTCGTTCATATCCAACACGCGCCGCCAAACCACGCGACGGATATCGATCTCCAGTTCGTTGCCCCAATAGATGTGGTTGTCGATCATCGCCGACAGAAGATTGTGGGCCGAGGTGATTGCGTGGAAGTCACCGGTGAAGTGCAGGTTCATATCTTCCATCGGAACCACTTGAGCGTATCCACCACCCGCTGCACCGCCCTTCATGCCAAAGCACGGACCAAGCGACGCTTCGCGGATACAGATCGCGGCCTTCTTGCCGATGGCGTTCAGGCCATCACCCAGACCAACCGTCGTCGTCGTCTTGCCTTCACCGGCAGGCGTAGGATTGATCGCGGTGACAAGGATAAGCTTGCCATCTTCGCGGTCCTGCACACTGTTGATCAGACGCTGGCTGACCTTTGCCTTGTCGTGACCGTAAGGCAGCAGATCATCGCTATCGATCCCCAGTTTCGCACCGATTTCCTGAATCGGACGCTTTTGTGCGGCGCGTGCGATCTCGATATCTGACTTATATTCCATGAAAGACTTTCCTGAGCGTTGGCAAATGCCATTGGTGTTCCTGATCGCTTCTAGCGACTGGATACCGCCGCATGCACCGTGATTGCGACATTTTCACCGCCGGAATCGGCGGGGCGCGTCAAAGCTGTGTCGGATGGGAAACCTAATAGGCCCATGCGCGTTGGTCAGGCACGTGCAAATGCACCGCGTCACCAACATGACAGCGCCCTTCCCGTTCAACCCAAGCCGTCACGCCACGTTTACCCTTTGCGGCAGACTTGAACTTATCCCCGGCACCGGGGTGGACTGCATTGATGGGCTTTGCAGGAAGATGGCAGGGCCGGTTCTCCATATCGACGACCAAGGTCGCACCATCGGGGAGTTGCAATCGCGAAGACGGTGGCAGGTGTGTAAAATCCGGGATGCCACGAATGACCAGCGATGCGCCTACCAAAGAGGGGTCCAAACCATCCAACCTGCAGTCTGCAGCGATTTCGGCCAGTTCCTCTGCGGACATGATGGAAAGCTGACGCACATTCCGGATTTCCGTATCGCGCGGGTGCTGGCTTATGACCCTGCTGCATGACGGACGCGTGAGGCCGCCATGTGCTTCGCCCGGAACACCCGCATAGGTCAGTTGCGCGGTTCCCGTCGCTCGTGACTGTAACGAAGCATCCCTGTCTTCGACATGACCGATCCAGACGATTTCACCGATAATATCCGTTGGCTTCAGTGCTGGCATATCGCTCTCCTTGGTGATGTCGAGATATGCTTAGGCGACAGTGACCGCAGCTTCAATACGGCTGTGACCAGTCGTGGCGGGACCAAAGAAAAACGCCGCTCCCTAGAGAGCGGCGTTTTGTTTTTTCTAGGTGGATGGTTCCGGTTCCATCCCGCCGTCATCGGACGCACGAGGCTTCTTCGGCTTCATCTTCGGAATTGCCGTCACCGAAGGCGTGCCACCAGACGGAGGTTGATCACCGGCATCACTGCCCGCATGCGGCGGCTCACCCGCCATAACGCGCTTGATCTCGTCACCTGTCAGCGTTTCATATTCAAGCAAGCCTTGGGCCAACCGCTCGAATTCTTCCTTCTTCTCGGTGATGATCTGAAATGCCCGGTCGTAGCCTTGCTGGATAAAGCTGCGCACCTCTTCTTCGATCAGTTCTTTTGTGTGCGCCGAAACGGAAAGACCTGCGGTGTTACCGGAGTATCCCTCGTGGGCTTCGGAATAATCAATATTACCAACCTTGTCCGACATGCCCCAGCGCAGGATCATCGCGCGCGCCAGCTGGCTGGCTTGCTGTATATCACCGGCGGGGCCATTGCTGACCTGATCGGCACCATACTTGATGATCTCAGCCGCCTTGCCCGCCATGGTCATGGCCAAACGCTGATGGCATTCATCCTTGAACATGTTGAGACGGTCCATCTCGGGCAGGCTCATCACCATACCAAGTGCGCCACCGCGCGGAATGATCGTCGCTTTATAGACAGGGTCACATTTCGGCAGCGAGATACCCACGATGGCATGACCAGCTTCATGGAAGGCGGTCATCTCTTTCTGCTCGGCGGTCATCACCATCGACCGACGCTCTGCACCCATCATGACCTTGTCCTTGGCCGATTCAAAATCGATCATCGTTACAAATCTGCGACCCACACGCGCCGCCATCAAGGCTGCCTCGTTTACAAGGTTCGCCAAATCCGCACCCGAGAAGCCCGGAGAACCGCGGGCGATGATCCGCAAATCGACATCTGGACCAAGTGGGATTTTGCGCGAATGCACGCCCAAAATCTTCTCGCGGCCTTTGATGTCGGGATTAGGGACCGTGACCTGACGGTCAAATCGCCCTGGACGCAGCAGCGCTGGGTCCAGCACGTCACGGCGGTTGGTCGCCGCAACGATGATGACGCCCTCGTTGGCTTCAAAGCCATCCATTTCAACCAGCAATTGGTTGAGCGTCTGCTCGCGCTCATCATTACCGCCACCGATACCGACACCACGCGAACGGCCGACGGCATCAATCTCGTCGATGAATACGATGCAAGGGGCGTTCTTCTTGGCTTGCTCGAACATATCGCGGACGCGGGACGCACCTACACCGACGAACATTTCGACAAAATCAGAACCGGAAATAGTGAAGAACGGTACACCTGCCTCGCCTGCGATTGCGCGTGCAAGAAGCGTTTTACCTGTACCCGGAGGGCCTACAAGCAGCGCACCTTTGGGAATTTTACCGCCGAGTCTGGAGAATTTTTGCGGGTTGCGCAGGAATTCAACGATCTCTTCGAGCTCTTCCTTGGCTTCGTCAATGCCTGCCACATCATCAAATGTGACGCGCCCGTGTTTCTCGGTCAGAAGCTTGGCCCGCGATTTGCCAAATCCCATGGCGCCACCTTTGCCACCGCCTTGCATCCGGTTCATAAAGTAGATCCACACACCGATCAAAAGCAGGAACGGCAACAAGCTGAGCAGGAACGACTGGAACGCCGATGTTTCCTGACTGCGCGCCTCTACGGGCACGTCTGCTTCGATCAAAAGGTTTGTGATTTCAGCATCTTGCGGCATGATGGTCGTATAGCTTCGTCCACCTTCGGCAAAGCGAACAGTTTCGCCATCAATCACCACGTCGGTAACGCGGCCATCTTCCACGGCTGCGACAAATTGAGAGTAGCTGCGCACTTCACTGTTTGTCGTGCCCGGTGGGCTGCTGAAAAGATTAAAAAGCGCCAAGACCATAAGGAAAAGGACGACCCAAAAGACCATATTACGCGCGTTGCCCAAGGGGAAACTCCTTTGAAATGGGGAAGTGGACGACAGAGTCGCATCACAAGCGTTTCCCCTAAAATAGAGGCGAATGATTAATCTTCAATGGCAAACGCCGAGGAATGAAAATCCGCGACAATCCGCGCGGACCAACCGTTGGACAGCCCCGCCAGTGGAGCTGCCAATAAAGCGTCGCCATTCCAGATAGACGGCGATGCAAGCAATGATGTGCGGGGCATGCCGCTTTCGCGCCACTTCGGGCAGTCTTTGATACCGGCGCCCAGCGCCTTGTAGATCAGGCCCTCCTGCATAGGCCCCTCCAGAAACCAGCGGCGATCCCAAAAAACCCCCGACGCATCCGCATGGTCCATAGAGCGTTGCGTTGATGCCGTCGCCGCAGCTTCGCGCATCAGCCGTACAGTTCCATTTTTGTCAGGTGTCATGATACACCCGCCAAGCGTAACGGTAGCCCCCTTGCGGGCCTGCGCAACTGTTTCAAGTAACTGCTCAAAACGGGGACGGTACGTGCTGCTTCCAACCCATGCAAAAGCCGCTGCCATGACACGGCGCGGGGCATCGGCCTTTTCCAGATCAAGCGCGTCCGGGGATAGAAGCAGATCACCAGCATCCTGGCGAACATGCTGCTTTGCAAAAGCAAGGGCCGCGCGCTGCAATGAAACATGGGCCGCTTGCATGTGATCAACTGTCTGCAGCAAGCGTTTGCGTGTCATTCCCAACGTTTCGAGTTGCGCAAACATCTGCCGCGCGCGCACGCGATCGAAACGGGGGTCGTCATTGCTGGGATCATCACACCAGGGGATCTTTTCAGACTTAAGCCATAACCGCAGATCGGCGCGTGCTACTTCCAAAAGCGGACGTAGGATGCACAACTCGTCACGCGAGGTCAGCGGATACATTGCGGTCAGCCCGTCAACGCCAGAGCCACGGGCCAGCCGCATCAAGACAGTTTCAACCTGATCATCTTCGGTATGGCCAAACCAGACTTCGTGCAGGTCATGCATCGCCGCCCAATTCCGCATGGCTGCCCAACGCCCCTCACGGGCGGCGGCCTGTAGATTGCCCCTGCCGTCCCATGCCCATCCAACAGCCGTATGGCTGATACCGAGACTTGCCGCCTGCGATGCCACCAACGCGACTTCGCCTCGCGCTTCGGGGCGCAGCCCGTGATCGATGGTGATGACCCTCAGGTTTTCAGGGCTGCGGGTTCGCGCAGCCAGATGCATCAATGCGATGGAATCCCCGCCACCAGAGACGGCAAGACCGATCGTGTCGTCATGCTCGGACCGAGAGGCCCCGACCGCCGCCTGAAACCGACCAACAATGTCGCCCGATGCGTCCTTTACTGACATCCCAACGCTTGCATTTCCGCTTGTGCGTCCGCCACAGCAGGGTTGCCGGGGAAACGGACATTAACCTCTGCCAAGGTCAGGCAGGCATCCTGTGTCTGCCCGATCATGCCGAGCGACGATCCCAGTTTAAACAAGGCATCAGGTGCTTTGGGCCCAGTCGGATTATCGGAGAATGCTTCCAGATAAGCGCGCGCCGCATCCGTTGGCTGGGCCAAACCTTCGAGCGCCTCGCCACGCAGATAGTTCGCGTCGGACGTCAGCGGACTACCCGGGTAGGTCGCGACAAAGGTCGCAAGCTGGTCAACGGCGCTACGAAAGTCACCCGAGGCGAGCGCCTCCTGCGCCCGCTCGATGTCGCGTTGTTCACCGATAGCCAATGCCGGTCCACCCGTCGGTTCAGGTGTCGCGGTGACAGCGCCCGAAATCTCAAGCCCGCCCAACGGCGTGTCATCCAGTTGCCCGATATCGCAGCCTGCTTCCAATTCACACAAACGGAAGTTCAGATCACCGATGCGATTGTTCGCATCGGACGTGATACTGCTGACCCGAAACTCGAGTTGTTCGGATTTGGACGTCAGGCGTTGGAGTTCAGCCTCGATTGCATCAAGACGTTCAAGCGGCGTGCTGCCTGCAATACCGGAATTCACACCACCGGTTGTCGATAATTCACGCGTCAGGCGCTGCACATCGACAAAAAGAGCTGTCAGTTGTTGCCGGATATCGGCCAGCGTTTCTTCCTGTGCTGCGGCAGAAAGTGGCGACAGCAAGAGGGCGCAGACAACAGCAATACGGTGCAACATGAGGTGGGTCCTTCGGGTCCTGATCAGCTTGTCATGGCCGAGAATGAGAGAACTGTCACAGCCCGGCGGTTCTGGGCGTAACAGCTTTCTTCTGAACAGACTGCGATGGGGCGCTCCTTACCAAAGCTGGTGACCTGCAAGCGGTTCACGGGCACGCCGCGCGACACCAGATATTCGCGCACGGCATTTGCACGACGTTGACCAAGGGCAAGGTTGTATTCGCGTGTGCCCTGCTCGTCTGCGTGGCCTTCGATAACGGCACGATAATCTGCGTTGGTCAGCAACCACTGCGCCTGCCCATCCAGAATGGCCTGACCCGTCGGCGTGATGGTCGAGGTATCGACGGCAAAGAGAACGCGGTCTCCGATCGTCTGGTTAAAGAAGAGTGGGCTTGTCGGATCGCTTGCCGATCCTGCCACGGCACCATTCACCCCCGCACCGTCAGCGCCACTTGCTGCGCCAGCACCACCACCAAACCGATCCGGGTTCGTACAGGCTGCCGTTGCCAATACCAAAAGCACGACCGCCGCTTTCTTAAAAAGTGTCATAGGGTTTCATCCTGTTTTTTTAACTGCTCTGTTTTCTTTTCACCCTAGCACGGTTTTCGCCATGTGGGAATCACACATCATTACGGCTGCAACGGACCCCAAGATGGGTCAGATGAGCCACCCTGCACCGGGACAGCCTTGAGGTTCCGGCCCGAAATATCAACCGAATACATCGACGATGTACCACCCGCCCCCTGGGTTTCGCGGCTGAACATGATGACGCGCCCGTTTGGCGACCATGTCGGCCCTTCATCAAGGAAGGAAGATGTCAGCAAGCGCTCTTCCGAGCCATCAATCCGCATCACGCCAATATGGAAGCGCCCTGCGTTTTGCTTGGTAAAGGCGACCAGATCACCGCGTGGTGACCAGACAGGCGTACCATAGCGGCCCTGACCGAATGAAATCCGGCGGGCCTCTCCGCCATTTGCGGACATGATGTAAAGCTGCTGATTGCCAGAGCGGTCGCTTTCAAAAACGATCTGGCTGCCATCGGGGGACAGGCTCGGTGCCGTTTCAATAGAGGGCGCAGACGTCAGCCGCACATGCTGGCCCGTGGCCAGGTCGGTCCGGTAGATATCCGTGTTGCCACCATTGGACAGGCTGTAGATCACCTGCCGCCCGTCGCGCGAGAAACGTGGGCTAAACGCCATTTCTCCAGGAGCGGTCTGCAATTGCTGGCGGTCCACATTGGCCACATTCAGCATATTGATGCGCGGAAAGCCTGATTCAAAGCTGGTATAAAGCACCCGGTCACCATTTGGCGAAAAGCGCGGCGCAAGCACGATGCTGCTGCTATCGGTAAGAAATTGTACGTTCGCCCCGTCGAAATCCATGATCGCCAGACGTTTTTGACGATTGTCCTTTGGGCCACTTTCGGAAACGAACACCACGCGGCTGTCAAAATAGCCACCTTCGCCCGTGATCCGGCTGTAAACCGCATCTGCCACCTTATGTCCCATCCGGCGCCAGCCCGCCGTTGTTCCGGCAAACTGCAAACCCTGCCCCAGTTCTTGACCTGAAAATACGTCGTAAAGCCGGAACTTCACCGTGAGCTGGTCGCCATTCACATTGACCGCCCCGACCACCAATGCCTGCGCATTGATGGCACGCCAGTCAGCAAAGGCAACCGGCAACACGAAAGAACTGATCTGCGAAATGAATGCGGTCGCAGGGACCTCGCGGAACAAACCCGTTCCGGCCAGATCCTGAACGACAAGGCGCGAAATATCGGACGCAGCCTGCTGGGCGGCAGGTGTCTCGGCTTCAAAGCTGGGAACCGCGAAAGTGATCGGCTCTATCACACCGTCCGTGATTGTCAGCCGCAATGGCCCGCCTTGGGCCAGAACAGGCCCCGCCAGTATCAACGCCACCAACAGGATCAGAAGTCGTTTCATCATTTTTGCCTCACTCGCCTGTTCGGGTTCGCCCCCGAAACTTGCACTTTCTTGTGCCGCTATAGCAGGGGTAATAATCTATTACACCTCACCTGCGCGTGTCTTTGCCTATCTTAAGCGCATTTCACTTGGGTCAAACGTAAGTTCCACCTCTCTCCAAGAGTCATACTTGGCATCAGGTAGGTCGAAGCCTCCATCCCTGTTCTGACACTGAAAGATTGCCGAGCGTGCTGTTCGAAATGCCACATCTACGGCAGATTGATCACCTCCCTCGGAGCCAATCAGTTCAATGTTGTTTCCGATGATCTTTTTGTTCCGATCCAACTCAAACGCAACAGTCAGCTTAACGCGCTGCGCTGCGCTACTCATACCGCCAACATTCCAACACCTCTGAACAGAAAGTCTAAAACCATCTCGCTCAACACTATCTAGCGGTGGACCTGCGGCAACGACGGGCGCTTGCGTGGCCGCGTCCAGTGCTGCCTCCAGCGCAGACGCGACAGCTTCTTCGCTGACTTCAGGCGCGGTTGTCACCGGCTCCTCTTGTGCCGCTTGCGTGTCCTGCGGCGGGGTTGGGCGACTGGGTCGCGCGGACGGGCGCACGGATGTGGTCGGCGCCAAGTCCTCGATCACAATCGCGGTCGTCGTCTCCTCCGGCGCGGTCGCCTCTTGTTCCTCTGCCACGACTTCGGCTTCAGCGCTGTCATCCGGCACCACCTCTTCGCGCACCACATCATCGACATTGGCATCGGGCGGCGGCGGCGCAGTGATCGTTGATGCTACAGTCGGTGCCTGAGGCGGTGTTGGCGTTTCGCTCACTTCCACATCAGGGGTCGGCGGTGTTGCGACTGGCGGCGCTGGCTCTGCGGGCGGTGCATCTGTCACTTCGGTCTCTGGCGGCGCTGGCGGATGAGGCGGGGGCGGTACTTCGCTCTGCGGTGGCTCGACCGGTTCGGGGCGTGGGGATGGTTCGGTCGGTTCTTCCTGTGCCGGTGGCGGAGGTGCGCTGTCACTGATGACAGGCGGGACAGGCGCTGTCGGATCGGCATTTCCTGGTTCTGGCGTCGTGCGCGCACGCATCTGTTCGAACTCTTCACCAGAAATCACAGAGACATCCATCGTCTGAATCGCCAACGGCTCGGACGACAGACCCCAGCCGACAATCAGCCAGCCGATCAGCCCGACATGGCCAACCCCTGAAATGATGGTGCCCGGCGTTGCCATGATTTACCCGTCAGCGCCGCCTGCGGAGGGTGGGGCAATATCCGTCACCAACCCGATATCGGAAAACCCGCCAGCATTCAGCAGGCCCATGATCTGCGCCACGCGGTTCCAGTCATTGCGGCCGTCAGCGCGCAGAAATATCTTGTTGCTCGTACGTTCGGCGGCAATCGCGCGCAGGCGGGCGACAAGGTCCACCTCGGTCGTATCGGTTTCCTGAATCATGACGCGGCCATCATTGGTGATCGTAACTGTCAGCGGTTCTTCATCATCTCCCGGCAATGCCGTGGCGGATGTTTCGGGCAATTCGACTGGCACACCCACGACCGAAAGCGGGGCGGCCACCATGAAGATAATCAAGAGCACCATCATGACATCCACGAAGGGCGTCACATTGATTTCGGACATCGGCTTGGCCTTGCGCGCCCGTCTGCGGCGACGTCTGCCGCCATCATCACCCGAATTCATCACACCCGCGCCCATGATCAGCTATCCACCTGGCGGCTGAGGATCGTTGCGAACTCATCGGCGAATGCCTCGTAGCCGCTGACAATCTGATCGCTGTCGGATGAAAACTTGTTGTAGTAAATGACCGCAGGAATGGCCGCCAAAAGACCCAGACCCGTGGCCAAAAGCGCCTCGGCGATGCCGGGCGCGACGACGGCAAGATTGGTTGTCTGCGCTTCCGCAATTTCAATGAATGCGTTCATGATGCCCCAGACTGTGCCGAAAAGCCCGACGAAGGGTGCAGTCGACCCAACAGTTGCAAGGATAGGCAGTCCCTTTTGCAGGCGTGAAGCCTGTTTCGCGATCGCCACATCCATGGACCTGTCAATCCGGGCTGTCGCTCCAGCGATCAGCCCGCCGTCTTGCCTGTGCGACCTTCGCCACTCCAACATACCTGACGCAAAGATTTTTTCCGATGGCCCGTCGGGGTCTGCACCGATCTGGTCGAAAAGCCCATCCAGCGGCTCGCCCGACCAGAACGACCGGTCAAAGATATCCGCTTCGGTGCGGGCCTTGCGATACTGGATCGTCTTGTCGATGATCACGGCCCAACACCAGACCGACGCTGCGATCAGCATGATCATGACGATTTTTACGGTAATTGTGGCGCGCGCGAACAACGCCCACATGGTGAATTCGTGTGCTGC
>NZ_JAWOAN010000052.1:0-5203 GCF_046498525.1 Yoonia sp. | reverse complement strand
GTGCTTGATGCCGTTGGTAAGAAGTCGCGCGGTCTCGAAATCAGAAGCCAAATTGGGTTTCTCAGGGTATCGATTGTTGAAATAGTTTTTCTCAAATTTTCGGTCAGTTGCCCATTCAAAAAGGTGATACGACATAACGATTGCCGAAACGGCTTTAGCAACATTCGCATTGTCGGCAACAAAAGCGCTGTAGAGCGGACTGACTACTTCAATAAAGAAGTCAGGCGCTGAACCGACGTTGAATTGCGCCATGAGCCCTCCAGAAAAAAGAGTAACTTATATGAAACCTCCACCTAAGCAACCCGCTTCATTTAAAGCCTGAGCATTGCCGAGGGACCGGAAAGCCCTGCACATCGGCAACTCAACTAATCCCGCGAAAGTCCGCTCTGATCAGCTAAGTCGTTTCGCACCATGTCCGCTTCGGGCTGACAGCGGTCACTGGTGTCATCGCTCTCCATGCAAATGCGCCGGCAAGAACGGTTGAGGACATGGGCAACAAGCCTTTGGGTTGCGGTATGTGATGGAACCGCTATCATTCAATAGGTAACTTGAATTTGTAACGTGAGGAGACCATCGTGACAATCAGCCCCAAGGTGGCCCTGCTGGAGGAATACGCCCTTATCGCGCGCGCGCTGTCAGCGCCGGCACGGCTCTTGATCCTTGAACAACTCGCGCAGGGCGAGCGCGGTGTGGATGCGCTTGCGGAAAAGACCGGTCTGACGATCGCCAACTGCTCGCAACACTTGCAGCAACTGCGCCGGTCCGGCCTCGCCACCAGCCGCCGCGATGGCAAATCCGTAATCTACAGGCTGACGGATGCCGAGACACTTCAACTGATGGACCTTTTGCGCATCGTCGCCGAGCGGAACCTCGCGCAAGTGTCGCGTATCCTGCGCGGCCTATCGGACGGAGAAGATGCACCCGAGCCTGTAAGCCGCGATGAGCTTGCAGCACGATTGGCCGATGGCTCTGTGACCGTTTTCGACATACGGCCCGCGGACGAATACGCCACCGCGCATATTCCCGGCGCCCTGAACACGACCTTGGCCGAACTTGAGCGAATTCTTCCCACGCTCGATCCCTGCGCCGAGATTGTCGCCTACTGTCGCGGGCCTTACTGCATCTATGCCCACCAAGCTGTCGCCGCCTTTCGCAAACACGGCCTGAATGCCCGACGCCTTGACGGTGGCCTGCCGGAATGGCGCGCAGACGGGCGGGCGGTGCTGTCACTCGCTACAGAGTAAACGGTCACTTGCGGGTATTGCGTGCCAGGCAAGTGATTTTGCGTGTCGCGCTGTGCCGAGGAATGGTTACGCTACAACGAGCCAGACAATACTCAGGCTTACCACCAGATAGACAAGTGTGTTGACCATCCAGCGAATGAGACTTGCCTCTCCTTCAGGATCCACCCCGAGACGTTCACAGGCTTTGGTTCCGGGCCATAAAAATATTTCTGTCAGTGTCATCGATTTCAATCCTTAATCGGCATTCAAGATACTTATTATGTAGTGGTCTTAATTCGGCATTACAAATGCCAAATATCGCAGGTGAAGCCGGACAAATTCACAGATTATGCGCTGCGCGTTTTGATGACCTTGGCAGTCCGTGCGCCGACACGTTTCCCTAGCTGGGGACTTGCTGCGCATTCGGGGTTATCGGAACACCACCTGTCAAAGGTGGTAACCGGCGACGTGGATGTTTGTCTGATCAACCAGAATGACGAACACTGTTCGCTGTCTGGGGCGTTGATCATGGCATGATCGCCCCTTTGGAACCCCGCCGCTCTCACTTGCGACCCACGGGGTACAAGACAGTCGTCAGGGCCCCTCATCGGTTACAAGGCGCATGCCCAGATGCGCGGGTGGCGTGCCCACGGCACAACCGCCGCGTGCCGGGTCGCGGACGAGGAATGATATCGCCGCGACGTGTTCACCGCCGACAAAGAAAGCGGGGCAGCGGTCAGGTGTGATCTGCCCTTCGGAAGCGCCCGCGTAGCAATCCATCGTCCATTCCCAGACGCTGCCGTTCAGATCAACGATCCCTTCGGATGTGGTATCGAACGATCCGCGCGGGCGCAGTGTGCGTTTTGTCTGCGGCTCTATCAGATAGGCCGAGGCCCATGTCAGCTCTGGATCGGTAAAGATCGGATCAGGGGCGTCGGGAAGCACTTCGGCGGCCATGTATTCCCACTCGCTCAACGTGGGTAGGCGAAACGTGACATCCGCGCGCTTATTGATCCATTGCAGGAATTCGGACACATCGACATAGGACAGACCCGTCGCAGGCATTTCCGCTTCGGTGTGGTTCCCCGACGCACGCAGGCCAAGCGTGCAACCGCCTGCATCGTGACAAGTATTCCAGTCGGAAATGCTGACTTCGTATTTCTGCACATAAAGCGGTGTGCCGTCGGGCATCAGAACCGGTTGCTCTGCCATCCCGATGAACTGGATGAAATCGGGGCCGCGCATGTGTTGCGCGGCCCCGGCCAATCCAGCCATCGCCAACACAATACAGCCTGCGATGATGCGTGTCTTGTGGTTGGCAATGACGGTTTTCATGGTTCAGGCTTTCCGGTTATGTCTCAAAGCTGCGCGGGGCAACCACCTGCTCCATCAAGGCATTGTCCCATGCACCTTGGACAACAAAGTGCGCGGCTGCGCCCAGCAGTGACGCCTCGATCAGATTGTGGTTGACGTAGGCGTAAACACCTGGCTGTTCGAAGGTATACATCGCTGCCATTGCTGTCCCGCCCCGCACGAACCATGTCTCGACGCCTGTCAGGGGTGGATCACTGAAGGATGTTTCCCAGACATAATTGCCATGACCGCCAATCAGGTGCGGACGGCTGTCGCGGTTTGCCTGATTGTGGATCATCAGCACGGTCTCGCCGACATTCGCCTTCAGAGCGTTTTCCCCGGTCAGTGCGCCGACCGCACCGTTAAAGACACAATGTGTCGGGGTCAGGGTGCGCATCGCATCAAGACTGTCGGAATAATCGTCACCGGCTACTTCGTAGGTGCGGTAGTCTCCAAACTCATCCTTGGGCAGATAGTAATCTTGCTCACCGATATAGGCGATGCTGTCATAGCGCAGCGGGTTGCCATCCTTGTCTTTCAGGCCATCGCGCGGCAGCACCATCACCGCACCGTTCATGCCGTGTGTGACGTGATAAGGGATCATCGCGCCACCGGGGGCACAGTGATAGGTAAAGCAGCCCGGCTTTGTCGCTTTCCAGCGCAGCACGGTTTCTTCGCCGGGATAGACGTGGGTCAGACCACCTCCGCCCAGCGCGCCTGTCGAGGCGTGAAAGTCGATGTTGTGCTCCATCATGCTGTCCACAGGGTTGCGCAGTGTCAATTCGACCATGTCGCCTTCGTGGCAGATGATCAGCGGACCGGGAACGGACCCGTTATAGGTCAGCGCCCAGATACTTGCGCCGGTGTCTTCATCGACGACCATCAGGCGTTCCGTTGTCTCCATGAACACCTCGATGATCTTTGGCCCACCTGTCGCAACCTGTTCGTGCGCAGGGGCAAAAGGCGGCGCGACCAGTTCTTGCTTCACGCGTGTGTAGCCGGACAGATCTGCGGGAGCTGCCGCGACCTGTGCCTGCGCTTCGGCTTCTATGAAACGGGCGACAGGCGGCTGCATCCGTGGCAACGGGCTGCGCCGTTGGTTTGCAAAGGCGCCGGCACCTGTTATTGCGGCAGCGCCGGCAAGAACAGAACCGCGCAGAACATTGCGGCGGCTGGTTGGTGTCAGCCCGGGGTTGATAAATTTTGTCATTGGTCCCTCCGTGGGGTCTGAGTTGTCACAAGACATCGGTGCCTTTTGACGGAGATTGGCTTAGAAATTGGCCAGTTGTGCTTCAAAGCGTTCCTTGGCCTTGCGTGGAATGCGCCCTTCGAGAAAATCATCGGGGACTTCGGCATCTCCGACGGCAATGGTCATCACCATGCCCATGGCAAAGTGCGGTTTGCAGATGACGCCATAGACGCCTTCGACATCGAGGGTGATTTCGATCTCTTCGTTGATGCGGCCTTCGAACGGCTCTGCGCCATCAGGCAGCATGGCCGCGTTGATCTCGGCGTTGTGGCCACGGTCGGTTGCGATAAAGCGGATGGTGTCACCGGCGGCGGCCTGAACAAACGCAGGCTCGAACACCATACGCTCGCCGTCAACCCCTTGGTTCAGCATCTGCACTTCGAATGTCTCGGCAAAGGCGGCACTCCCCATAAGGGCTGTGATTGCTAGGCCTGCTGCGAATTTGCGGATCATCTCATTTCCTTTCAGATATCGGCATGTCTTGATCTCAATCTTAAGGAATACGCCGGGCCGGACTTTGTGCTGGAACAAATAACTTTGCGTTATGCTTCATTCATATTTTGCAAGGTCCCGCGATTTGTGTCACCCAATTGCAGATGAACGCATCTCCCGCTCGCACAGCCTTTCCAAGATTAGACGAGAGCCTGCTTTCGCAACTGCCCCCGTTTTCCAGGTTGGACAGGCGGCAGATCCGCGCGATTCTTGATCAGGCAACGTCACGACGCTACGACACCGGAGTTTCGGTTTTTGATGAAGGCGCCCCGGCCGAACGTTTTTACTTGTTGCTCGACGGGTTTGTCCGTGTAGTGCGTATCACGCCCACAGGGGAACAGGTTACGGCATTACATATTCCGTCGGGGCAGTTGCTGGGCATTGCCAAGGCGATCGGGAAAGACACATATCCCGCAACGGCCATGGCTGCGACCGAGGCCATTGCGCTGAGCTGGCCGATGCATCTTTGGGACCAGTTCGTAGCCGAATATGACGGTTTTGCCACCGAAACCTACAAGACGATCGGAAATCGCTTGGGCGAGATGAACACCCGCATCGTCGAAATGGCGACCCAGCATGTCGAACAACGCGTCGCCTGTGCGCTTTTGCGTCTGATCAATCAGACCGGACGCAAGGTACCGAACGGGATCGAGGTGGATTTCCCGATCAGCCGTCAGGACCTGTCGGAAATGACTGCCACGACCCTCCATACCGTCAGCCGATTGCTGAGCGCCTGGGAGAAGCAGGGGATTGTGCAAAGCAAACGCAAGCGGATCATGGTCTGTGACCCGCATGCTCTGGTCGTACTCAGCCAGACCTGAACCGCGCTACAAACCAGCGGCAGTCATCAGTTCCGCCATAAAGGCATCCTGATCCAAGTGATAGG
>NZ_JAWOAN010000008.1:0-4707 GCF_046498525.1 Yoonia sp. | reverse complement strand
CGCGTCAAGTTTCTCAACAGGTTTGAGTTTGCCGTTTTCCCAGGCCGGGATCATGATCGTCATGTGCGCAGCGGAGAGACAAGCCGCGTCAGATGCGCGAGGTTCTTGATGCCGATCTTCAAATGAGCCATTGGCCGTGCCTTTACCAGTTTCTTGTTCATATAAGCCTCAAACGTCAGCTTTTGCACGTCGACATCATGACACAGGGACACAAACCTTTCACGCCGTTCGTCGCTGCGGTAATATGCTTTTTGCATCGCGCCCAGAACCCGGAAGACCTGCTTATGTTCGCGCATGAACAGCTTGCGCGCCAGTTGCAAGTCTTTTACGCGTCCTGATGCCAAAGTAGCCGCTGCTGCGGTTGCTGCGACCCGCCCGCCGACCATCGCGTAATAGATGCCTTCGCCCGATGAAGGTGCCACGACGCCTGCCGCATCACCGGCAAGAACGACATCCTTGCCATTGTCCCAGCAATCGAGCGGTTTCAGCGGGATGGGCGCGCCTTCCTTGCGGATCGTTCTGCAGTCGGTCAGCCCGGATGCCGCGCGCAGATCGGCGGTGGCTTTTTTGACATCCACAGATTTAATCATCGACCCCATGCCGACGCTTGCTTGCCCGCCATGGGGGAAGACCCAGCCATAGAAATCAGGCGAGATTTTACCATCATAGATCACATCGCAGCGTGCCGGATCATAGGTTGCGGTGGCCGCAGGTGCTTCGATAATCTCGTGATACGCGATCACATAGGGGATCTTGTCGCCGTCTTTCACTTCGGCCCGCGCTACGTTGGACCTTGCCCCATCGGCTCCAATCACCAGCTTGGTGTCCAGCGTCATCTCATTGCCGCTGACCTTGTCGCGGTAGACCACATGCGTGCCGTCGCCATCACGCACGATTCGGGTGAAAGTGCCGGTATAGCGATGTGCGCCTGCTTCCTTGGCCCGTGTGCGCAGGAATTCGTCAAAATGTTCGCGATCGACCATGCCGACAAAACCGTTTTCAATCGGGATATCGACCTGCCGTCCTGTGGGCGAAATCATGCGTGCGGTGTTTACCTTGGCGACAATCTGTTCGTCGGGGATGAAGAAATCTTCGATCAGCCGCGGCGGGATCGCACCACCACAGGGTTTGATCCGCCCGTCGCGGTCGATGAAAGCCACCTTGTGTCCGGACCGCGCGAGGTCTTCTGCGGCGGTGGCTCCGGATGGGCCTGCGCCCACGACAACGACATCATATTGCATTTACTATTCTCCCGGAACCAGTGTGGCGGATGGCATCTTGCGATCCATGATTTTTGCGGCCATTGCGGCGGCTGCGATAAAAATGGCGGCTTCGGCGATAAAGACGGACCCGAAAGCCTGCGTATCGGTCATGCTAAAGCGCAACAGGTCGACCATGCCCGCGCCGACCAGCCCGCCGAAGCCGGCGGCAATGGCCTGTGCGGCACCCCAAAGGCCCATGCGGGTCCCTTCGCGGCGCTCGGCACCGTCAGCGGCCAGTGCCATCATCGATCCGATCGCGGCGACGGCAAACATGCCGTTGAAGAAACCCAGCAACACAACAGCAGGTATCAACGGTGCACCCGGCCCGATCGGCCCGATGAAAGTGATCCCGATCAGCGCCATCGCGGACCCGACACAGCCGGTCATGACCCAGTTGCGTAGCGCGCCGATCTTGAAACCGGTGGCAAGAATTCCAACCGCAAACATCCCGATGAACACGCCGCCATTCTGCGCACCCGACAGTGATGTCGATTGTCCCGGCGTAAAGCCAAAGACAAGGCCGGCATAGGGCTCGAGGATCAGTTCCTGCATGAAATAGGCCGTCATCGACAGAAAGACGAAGATGGTAAAGTTGCGCGCCTTTCGCTCTGCCCATACCTCTTTCAGGCCGTCCATGAACGGTGTCGGGTCGGCCTCGCGTACGGCAATCAGGTTCTGCTCGATCCGCCAGACGGCAAGGCAAGTTACCAAAGTTGCAATGGTCACGACGAAACCGACGATCTTGATCAACAGCATGGGCGTATAAGGGTCGATCAGCCGCCCGACGATCCCTGCGGTCATCGCGATGCCGAAGATCATCATCAGCCATGTGATCGTTGCCGCCGCCGCGCGGCGGTCCGGTGCTGTGGTTGTCGCCAAAAGGGCGAGCAAGGATGTGCCGGACGCCCCGACCCCCAGACCGATCAGCGTATAGGCGATGATCGATACGCAAAGCCCCAGCGCAAAGGATTGTTCAAACGCCAGCACACCGCAAGTGGCTGTAAACGCGCCCACTGCAAGTGCAGCCATGCCCCCGATGATCCAGCGGGTCCGGTGCCCGCCCGTGTCGGAATAAAAACCCCAATGCGGTCGCGTCAGCTGGATGCCATAATGCAGGCCGACGAGAAGACCGGGCAGAATGGCAGGCAGCGATAGTTCGACGACCATCAGCCGGTTCAGGGTGGATGTTGTCAGCACCACAATCGCGCCCAGCGCCATTTGCACCAAACCCAACCGGAAAATCTGGAACCATGAAAGTGTCATCTCAGCCCCCGATGCCGCGCAAAGCAACGGCACTGATCATCATGCCGCTAATATAGAACAGAATGCCCATGCCCTGATACCAAGGCGTCTTGCCTTCCGGATCACGCAGCAGAACCTGCATTGCACCCAATTGCACGGCGAGCATCGCAGTGACGCCCAGTGCGTAGACAGGTTTGCCCCAATAAATCAGCAGGCCAATCACGACAGCCTGCGGCACGGCCATGATCCAGCACGCGACGCGTGCGGCGCGGTCAGGGCCCAATGTGACAGGAAGAGATCGCAAGCCAGTGGCCCGATCCCCTTCGATCGCCTTGAAGTCGTTGAGCGTCATGATCCCATGCGCGCCAAGGCCGTATAAAAGGGCGATGACAATAACCTGTGGACTGGGCGCGCCAGCCGCGACGACGGCCGCCCCTGTAATCCATGGTAGGGTTTCGTAAGCCAGTCCGCAAAGGCCCGGCCCCCACCAGCCGGATTTCTTGGCGCGGATCGGTTCTGCGGAATAGGCCCATGCGGCTGCAACGGCAAGGATCGTCGCACCAAAGCCCCAAGGGCCAAGTTGATAGCCGACGGCCAACCCTAAAACAGTCATTACAAGGGCGATATAAAGACCCCAGCGCCCCGGAATACGCCCTGATGGAATCGGGCGGTCAGGTTCGTTGATCGCGTCCACATGCCGGTCGCACCAATCGTTCGCTGCCTGCGACATGCCGCAGACGATCGGCCCGGCAAGGATCACCCCAAGTGCGACTAAAACCCAATGATCAGAGGGGTTTGCGCCGGAGGATATAACCCCACACAAATAGGCCCACATGGGTGGAAACCATGTCACGGGCTTGATCAGCCGCAACATCGCGCGCGGCTCGGGCCAGCGGCGTATTTGTGGATTGATCTGTAAATCTGACGTGACACTCATATTGTCATTTTAAAATGACATATGGGTTTTGGGCAAGTGTAAAGGTGCATTGACACTGTGCCATCTTGTCACTCTGAAAAGGGCCGCTTTGAATAATGCCATTTCAATCGAATTGTTCCGTTAAGCCTGCTTTCACTTTCTGTCGTTTATCCCCGGCATTGGGTGAAGAAACGAGGTTGTGGGATGAGTGCAGGATCAAACGCGCCAACGATTATCAAACGCAAGAAAGTCATCGCAGCCAGCGGCCATCATGGCGGTGCCTGGAAAGTGGCCTATGCCGATTTTGTCACGGCAATGATGGCTTTTTTCATGCTCATGTGGCTGCTGAACGCCACGACCGAGCAACAACGCAAAGGGCTTGCAGACTACTTTTCCCCGACAATTCCGATCAATCGTGTGTCGGGTGGCGGGTCCGGTGCCTTTGGCGGCGACGATATCTTTACACAACAAACACTGGCGCAAAGTGGGACAGGGGTCAGTCAGCCTACGATCGGGATGAATCCAGTCAGCAGCGAACAAGACGCAGAGGCCGAGGCCGCCGAGGTAGCCGCCTTGCGCGATATAGAGGCGGTATTGATAGGGCAGGGTGGCGAAAGCATGATGTCCGATCAGGCGTTACGCCATATTATCACGCGTCTGACCGACGAGGGCCTTGTCATCGAAATATACGATCTGCCGGACGTGACGCTTTTTGTGGGTGAAACTTCTGTTCCCAATCCGGTGTCCGCTGAAATCGCGGCGATCATGGCGCGCCTGTTTCAGGTGGTCCGCAACGATGTAGCGATCGAAGGCCATTTGAGCGTTAAGTCCCTGCTGCACGTCAATAATCCGATCTGGGAACTATCGACAGATCGCGCGGCCCAAATGCGCCTGATGCTCCAAAGTGGCGGGCTGGACCCGATGCGTATCGTGCGCCAGACTGGTGCCGGCGACCGTGAACCGGCCATGCGCGATGCCACCGCGCCACGCAACAATCGGATCGAGGTGATCCTGCTCAGATCCGATGTCTGAGACAAGACCGTTCGAATTTTACAAATTAGGGAGGCGTTAAGGCACCGCGTTTATGACGGGAGGATAAGTAGTGTCATCCCTGATGCAGAAAGGCTCAATTATATGACGATTTCCTCTTCTTTGAATGCAAGCGTCGCTGGTCTGGCGGCGAACGCATCTCGATTGGCGACGATTTCAGACAATATTTCAAACTCATCGACCTATGGCTACAAAAGGGCTGTCACAGATTTTCAGTCAATGGTGATTGAAAGTGGT
>NZ_JAWOAN010000202.1:0-33104 GCF_046498525.1 Yoonia sp. | reverse complement strand
GAATGCTAAAGCGATGCAGTTAAGACCTCATCAAATACAAAAGTCAAAACAATTAGCTGATATAGTTAAGCATCATAATATTGGGTATTTGCAAGGACACATCAGGCGTGATGATCTTTGCGCTGTCCCCCCACGCCCAGCGCCATCTTGGCCTGCAATTCGAAAAGCGGCAGACCAAAAAGACCTATGTGGCCCGCGTCTGGGGCGAAATGGCGGAAAAGACAGGCACCGTCGATCTGCCCCTGATCGTCGACTGGCCGAACCGCCCGCTTCAGATGGTCGATCATGAAAACGGCAAGCAGGCGGTGACAGACTGGCGCGTCATGCGCGCCCGCGATGGCGAAACCCGTGTGCGCCTGATGCCCCGCACGGGCCGGTCGCATCAACTGCGGGTGCATATGCTGGCGCTGGGGCATCCAATTCTGGGCGATCCGTTTTATGCGACGGGTGAAGCGCGGGATTACCCGCGCCTCATGCTGCATTCCGAAACATTGCAGTTCCGCCATCCCGACGGCGGTCAGGGTATGCGCATTACAGCGAAGTGTCCGTTCTAGCGACAAACTGCGCAATCGCATCAACCTCGGACTGCGCGATCTCGTGTCCGCCGGGGTGCCAATGCACCGTAACCTCTGCCCCCTGCGCTGACAGGTAATCCGCCAGTGATTGCGTCAGCGGTGCAGGGCAGATCGGATCACGCTCACCCGCAGTGATCAGAACACGCCGCCCCGCGAGGCCGGTTTGCGGATCAGGCGCCCAAGGGATGAGTGGATGCATCAGAACCAGATCATCGACCAAGTCAGGCTGTTCCAGCGCAACGGCAGCCAGAATGTTCGCCCCGTTGGAATAACCCAAGCCCAGCGTTCTTGAAGGCTTTGTGGTGTCTTTCTCGGCCTGAATGAAGCCTGCCATCGCAGCGGTCCGCTGCGCCAGATCATCCATGTCATAGACACCTTCGCCCGTCCTGCGGAAATACCGCAGCGCACCATGCTCCGACACATCGCCACGTGGCGACGTGACATGCGCACCGGGGATCAACTGTTCGGCAAGGCCGTGAAACTGGGCTTCATTCCCGCCCGTGCCATGAAAGGTCAGGAACAGCGGTTTACCCGCCGTTCCCTCCGTACGCTTGGCAACATAGGTCATATCAATCACCGAGCGGCTGAAGCGTGCTTTCCAGACGGGTACGCAGATGCTCGTGCTGGCTGGGCAGTTTCAGCGCCTCGCCCAGATGCGCCGTATCTTCGTCACGGTCAAAGCCCGGTTCATTGGTCGCCACTTCGAACAGCACACCGCCGGGCGTGCGGAAGTAGATCGCATAGAAATAGTCACGGTCAATCACCGGCGTCACTTGATAACCGGTGTCCAGCAACGCCTCGCGAACCTCCAACTGCCGCGCACGGTTTTCAACCGCAAATGCGATGTGGTGGACCGAACCGGCACCTTGCGACGCTTGACGCGCACTTGGCAGCTCCTCAATATCAATCGTGTTGGCATCATTCCCGCCAGGTATGATGAAACGGGTCACGTTATCTTGGTTGTCCAGCTTTTCGTACCCCATGAACTGCAACAGCTCACTACTGACACCAGCATCCTTCAGACGCATATCCGCCGAATGAAAGCCGCGAATACCCATCGCCTCACTCACGTCGTTGCCTGTCCAAGGGATGCGGTCATCGTCGCTTTCGACAAGAGCGAACTGATCGCCATCAGGCCCATCAAAAAGGACACGTTTTTCGCCAAAGCGGGTGTCCTGACTGACGCCGCGCACATCGAAGGTCGCAAAGCGGTCAAGCCATGCCTGCGAAGACCCAGTTGGAATGCTGAACGCCGTACGTCCCACTTCACCAACACCCTTTGCGCCACGTCCCGCGTTCGGGAAAGGGAAATATGTCATCACCGTGCCGGGGGAACCGGCTTCGTCGCCATAATACAGATGATAAACGTCCGGTGCGTCGAAGTTCACCGTCTTCTTCACACGGCGCAGGCCAAGGACCTGCGTGAAGAAAGCATTATTTTCGCGGGCATCGCTCGCGAGTGATGTGACGTGGTGCAGGCCTTTAATCTGATTGATCATGTCGCTCTCCTATTCCTTTGAACAGACAGATAGCGGTTTTGAAATCGCACGAAAGGCCAACAGGCGCACCAAACTGGTGCGCCTGCGCACATGACGTTACTCGGACGCCCAACCAGAGATCGCCTTGACCTCAAGGAACTCCTCGATCCCCCAGACGCCACCTTCGCGCGCACGGCCCGACATCTTGACCCCGCCAAAGGGTGAGCCTGCACCGCGACTTTTGCCGTTCATCTCGACCATGCCGGACCGCAACGCCAGCGCCATGCGGTTGCGCTTGGCGCCATCCTGGCTTTGGACATAGTTCGTCAGGCCGTAGGGCGTGTCATTGGCAATTGCGATGGCATCGGCCTCATCCTCGAACGGGATAATCGACAGGACCGGGCCAAAGATTTCCTCCTGCGCGATACGCATATCGTTGGTCACATCGGCAAAAACGGTCGGGCGGACATAGAAACCGCGGTTCATGCCCTCGGGCAGACCGGGCCCACCGGCCACAAGGCGCGCACCTTCATTGATACCCACCTCGATCATTTCCTGAATTTTGGTCCACTGGCTCTTGTTCACAACCGGCCCGATATGACGACCCGGCTCTGATGCGGGGCCGACGGTGATCTTGCTCGCAATCTCGGCGGCAGCTTCGACGGTCTGGTCGTAGATCGACCGTTCTACCAGCATCCGTGTCGGTGCGTTGCAGGACTGACCGGTGTTGTTCATGCACTGCATCACGCCGCGCTTCACCGCTTTTTCATCCGCATCGGCAAAGATCACATTGGCACCCTTGCGACCTAACTCCAGCGTCACGCGCTTGAGCGTTTCAGCAGCAGCGGCAGAAATCGCCTTGCCTGCGCGGGTCGAACCGGTAAAGCTGATCATCGCCACATCCTCATGGTGCGACAACTGGCTACCGACACCGGCACCATCACCGTTCACCAGATTGAACACACCTGCGGGGATTCCCGCGTCATGCACGAATTCGGCAAATAACAACGAAGACAGCGGCGATTCCTCGGACGGCTTCAAAACCATCGTACAGCCTGCCAGCAAAGCAGGGATCACCTTGAGCGTCACCTGATTCATCGGCCAGTTCCATGGCGTGATCAGGCCAACCACACCGATCGGCTCCATCGCGATGCGGTCATCGGGGGCATGCGGACCCAACGGGCGCAGCCATTCGATCTGCTTGATCGCTTCGAGTGAGTTCTTCAGATGCCAAGGCAGGCAAGGCGCCTGACTGCTGCGCGCCATATCAATGGGCGCACCCATCTCCATGCTGATGGCCTGCGCCAATTCCTCGACCCGCGCTTCGTATTGGGCCAGAATACCTTTGACAAGTTCAGCCCGCTCTTCTGGCGTTGTTGCGGCCCATGCCGGAAACGCGGCCTTTGCCGCAGCAACGGCGGCATCCGTGTCAGCCTGCCCTCCAAGGGAAATGACCGCGCAGGCATCCTCGGTTGAAGGGTCAATCACATGGTAGTCGTTGGCCATCACAGGCGGCACCCATGCACCGTCGATATAGAAATTGCGGTTCTCGATCATTGCGCTTCTCCCTCTGCTCGTCGGATATGTGGCATCGCTGTCGATCTTTCGCAAGCGCCAGTGGTTTCAGGCGGCAATCGTACTTATATAAAGGTTGGAAAACGGACCATAAGGAGCACCAAAATGGGTTTACGCATAAACGATACGATCCCCGACCTCACCGTTGAAACGGATCAGGGTACTATTTCATTACACGACTGGATCGGCGACAGCTGGGCGATCCTTTTTTCTCACCCCAAAGACTTTACACCCGTTTGCACGACGGAATTCGGCGCGGTTGCGCAATTGGCCGATGAATGGGAAAAACGCGGCACCAAAGTGATGGGCATCAGTGTTGACGGTGTCGAAGAACACAAAAAGTGGAAAAGCGACATTGAAACCTTTGCGGACGCGAAAGCCGGTTTCCCGATCATCGCGGACGAAGACCTGACCGTTGCCAAAGCATTCGACATGCTGCCCGCAGACGCCTATCTGCCCGATGGCCGTACACCTGCAGACAGCGCAACCGTGCGCGTCGTCTTCATCGTTGGCCCCGACAAGAAATTGAAACTGTCGATGACCTATCCAATGAACGTGGGCCGTAACTTTGCCGAAGTGCTGCGCGCGCTTGACGCGCTGCAAACTGCCGCAGGTGAAGGCGTGGCAATGCCTGCCAACTGGAATGTCGGTGATGACGTGATCATTCCTACATCCGTCAGCGATGCGGATGCCAAGGCCAAATACGGAGAATTCACAACCGTCTTCCCCTATCTGCGGACAACCAAACTGTAAGGCGCGCAAAGACCGTCATACGGAATACAGAACAAACAAAAGGGCCCGGGCAATACTGCCCGGGCCCTTTTTTCTTTCAAAGCAGACAGTCAGATTACTCTGCAGCGTCTTCTTTGGTGACTTCCTGACCGGTTTCCTGATCAACCATCTTCATGGCCAGACGGACCTTGCCGCGATCGTCGAAACCAAGCAGCTTGACCCAGACTTCCTGACCTTCTTTCAGAACGTCCGAAGGATGGTTCAGGCGGCGGTTCTCGATCTGGGATACGTGGACCAGACCGTCGCGCTTGCCGAAGAAGTTCACGAAGGCACCAAAGTCGACCAGTTTCACAACTGTCCCTTTATAGACCACGCCCTCTTCCGGCTCTGCCACGATCGAATGGATCATGTCATAGGCCCGCTTGATCGCCTCTGCATCGTTGGATGCCAGCTTGATCACACCATCGTCGTTGATATCGACCTTGGCACCGGATGTTTCCACGATCTCGCGGATGACCTTGCCGCCGGATCCGATGACTTCACGGATCTTGTCGACAGGGATCTGCATGGTTTCGATCTTGGGTGCGTGAACGCTGAATTCCTGCGCCCCGGTGATGGCTTTGCCCATCTCGCCTAGAATGTGCAGACGGCCGGCTTTGGCCTGCTCTAGCGCCTTTTTCATGATCTCTGGCGTGATGCCCGCGATCTTGATGTCCATCTGCAAGGATGTGATCCCGTTCTCGGTACCCGCAACCTTGAAGTCCATGTCGCCAAGGTGGTCTTCGTCACCAAGGATGTCGGACAGAATAGCATAAGAACCGTCGTCTTCCATCACCAGACCCATGGCCACACCGGCAACCGGTGCTTTCAGCGGCACACCTGCGTCCATCATGGACAAGGAGCCACCACAAACCGATGCCATCGAAGATGAACCGTTCGATTCAGTGATCTCGGACACCAGACGGATTGTATATGGGAAATCCGTTGGCGCAGGCAGAACCGCCTGAAGCGCACGCCAAGCCAGCTTGCCATGACCAATCTCGCGACGGCCAGGGCCGGAGACACGGCCAACTTCACCAACCGAATAGGGTGGAAAGTTGTAGTGCAGCATGAAGTTGGATTTATACATGCCTGTCAGCGCGTCGATCATCTGCTCGTCGTCGCCGGTGCCCAATGTGGTCACAACCAGACCCTGGGTTTCGCCACGTGTGAACAAGGCAGAACCGTGTGTGCGCGGCAGGATACCAGTCTCGGATACAATTGGACGGATCGTATCAAGCGCACGGCCATCAATTCGCTTGCCGTTTTTCACAACGTCGCCGCGCAGAACGCTGGATTCCAGCTTTTTCAGTGCTGCACCAAGGTTGCCGTCTTCCTGCTGCTCTTCGGTCAAAGACTCGATGATCTCTTGCTTTGCAGCAGCAACAGCGGCGGTGCGTTCCTGCTTGTCGGTGATCGCATAAGCGGCGCGCATCTTGTCTTCGCCAACAGATTTGACAGCGGCTGCCAGATCCGAGTAATCCTCCGGCTGGAAATCAAACGGCTCTTTCGCTGTCTGTTCGGCAAGATCGATGATCAGGTCGATCACCGGCTGGATCTGTTCGTGGGCGAAAGTCACCGCACCCAGCATCTCGTCCTCGGACAGCTCGTAGGCTTCGGATTCAACCATCATCACGGCGTCTTTGGTGCCGGCGACAACAAGGTCCAGACGCTGCTCGGGATTCATACGCAAGTTGTGCATGTCGTCGATTTCAGGATTCAGGATATACTCGCCACCCTCGAAACCCACGCGGCAGGCGGCAATCGGACCCCTGAAAGGCGCGCCCGAAATTGTCAGCGCGGCAGAGGCGGCGATCATAGCAACCATATCGGGGTCGTTGACCATGTCGTGTGACAGCACGGTGCACATGACCAGAACTTCGTTCTTGAAGCCGGGTACGAACAGCGGGCGAATGGGGCGGTCGATCAGGCGGGCGGTCAGCGTCTCTTTTTCAGTCGGACGCGCTTCGCGCTTGAAAAAGCCGCCAGGCACTTTACCGGCGGCATAGTATTTCTCTTGATAGTGGACGGTCAGCGGGAAAAAGTCCTGACCCGGCTTTTGCTTGCGCGCAAAAGTGACGTTCGCCATGACGCTGGTTTCACCCAGTGTCGCAATGACGGAACCGTCCGCTTGGCGGGCAACCTTGCCCGTTTCCAGTGTCAGCGTGTCTTCGCCCCACTGGATTGATTTCTTCACTTCGTTAAACATCATATTTTCCTAGTTGGCCTCACTGGGCCTTTTGCGTAGGGGGCGTATTCCCCCTCATTCCGGTATCTTCTTTGGTCAGGCGCTGGAATGCGGGCGCCAGTCTCTCAAGATTAGTGGGGCTTAGCGGGTTTTCGGCGGTTTGGGAAGGGGGAGGGGGCAAGTTGCCCGCGCGCCAGAAGAATGTCGCCAAGTGGTGCGCAAGGGTAATATCCACTTTACGCATTTGGCAGCGATACAGGCGCAATCATGGCTGCCGTCCGGACCAAGCGCAGCGTTGCACAGTGCAATCAGGCACCTTGCAATCAATTCTCAACTTACATTCGGGTAATTGATCAAAAAAGTACGGCCGCCTTTGACGATCGTCAATTTCATGCGGTGCGACAGCGTCTACACATCCAAGTAACGAACACTTTATTTTGCCTTGCGGAGGAGATGACGTGAGACGCAGACGTAGGGAAAAATCTCTCTGCTTTTCAATCTCGCCCAGGCACGTCCCGTTCGGGAGGTTGAGATGCTAGATGTTGCAGTGCGGATACTGTTGTTTCCGGTTCTGGTCGCGCAAGCGGCCGAAGTCCGGCGGACAGCACTGCGGCTGGATGATCCTTCCGGTCTGCGTGAAGGCTTCAGCGGACACGGACCCGAGCTTCATCTGTTGATCATTGGTGACAGTTCTGCTGTGGGGGTCGGCACGTCACATCAGGAAGAAGCTTTGCTGGGTCACATGCGCAAACGGTTGTCACAAACCAACACGGTCTACTGGTCTGTCAATGCGAAAACCGGTGCCACAACCGCCGATGTGATCGCCGCACTCCAAGAGTGCGAACCCCGGAAATTTCATGTCGTGTCGGTATCGCTTGGCGTCAATGATATTACCACGCGTGTGCCTGTATCGGTTTGGCTACGGCGCTGTTCAGAGTTGCTGGAACTGCTGGAGCGTAAGTTCGAGGCCGATGTTATCTGCGTCTCGGGTATTCCGCCGATCCAGTATTTCCCATTGCTGCCACAACCACTGCGGTGGGTCTTGGGTGCGCAGGCAAAACGGTTTGATCGGGCGCTGCGCGTTCTTGTCGCCAATCACCCCGGATGCCGGTTTGTCGAGATGGATTTTCAACCCGACGTCTCGCATATGAGCCCCGACGGCTTTCATCCCGGCCCTAAAATCTATTCAGAATGGGGCCGCAAAGTCTATCGTGCCATCCGCAGCGACATCAAACGTCTGGGAAAAACATAGCTTCCCGCGCCTAGCCGAATTGATGCCCGCAGCAAACCAAAAACAAAAACGCCCGCCAAGTGGCAGGCGTTTTCGGTATTCCGTTTGAAACCGTATCGCCTTAGCGACGCAGGCCCAGACGTTCGATCAGGCTCTGGTAGCGGGCTTCGTCCTTGGCTTTGGTATAGTCCAAAAGCTTGCGACGCAGCGCAACCATCTTGAGCAGGCCACGGCGACCGTGGTTGTCTTTCTTGTGGGTCTTGAAGTGCTCTGTCAGCGTCGCGATGCGGCTGGACAGAATGGCAACCTGAACTTCGGGCGAACCTGTGTCGCCTTCTTTGGTTGCAAATTCCTTCATGATCCGTGTTTTTTCTTCGGCAGTAATCGACATCGGGGTCTCCTTTGTATCAAGGGTGAATGGCACAATCCGGGATGTCGTCCAGAAAGGCCCGTGGAGGGTCCGTGCAGGGCAATCCCTGCGCAGATGCGCTGCAATAGGCGGATTCCGGTTAAAAGAAAAGCATTTTCTCAGGCCGCGACAAGCGCAATGCGCGTCACGTCCAGATCAGACAAACCAGAAAAGATCGCGACAACCGTATCGTCGGCCATCAGAACCAGCCCCTCTTCGGTCTCGACCGTGCGGAGCGCGGGAACATCGCCCTCATAGGTCACCTCGATCAGATCCTCGCCCTCATCGAAATCTTCGACGATCAGGTCGTTATCGGCCAACAAATCAAAGGTGTCTAACCCTGTCCCGCCATGCAGGTTATCGCCCGCGCCGCCCATCAGCGTATCGTCCCCGGCACCGCCATTCAGGTAATCTACGTCGTCATCGCCCCTGTCATAAAGAACGTCGTCACCTGAACCGCCATGCAGCGTGTCGCCCCCGCTGCCGCCCACCAGCACATCGTTCCCCAGCGATCCAAGCAGCGCATCATTCCCCGCGTCGCCCATCAGCACATCATCACCGCCACCGCCGTTCAGCGCGTCATCGCCCGCACCACCAGCCAGAACATCATTGCCCACATGCCCGTTCAGCAGATCGTCGCCCGCACCGGCATCGAGAACATCATCGCCCCGCCCGCCGTGCAGCGTGTCATCACCTGCGCCGCTTGCAAGGTGATCATCGCCGTCCTCACCGTGCAGATAATCGTCGCCCGCGCCTGTCAGAACGATATCATCCAGATCACCCGAAAAAATCACGGTGTCTTCATCACTCGGGTCCATCAGAACATCGACTGGCTTGATAACGACACCTGGGTCATCATCTTCCGCGATCCTGTCATCTTCCACTGCGTCGGCCACATCAGTGTCCGACATCATAACAGCCGCCAAGGCGACCCCCATCATCCCAAAAAGAGCAAGCATCACTGTAACCTGTTACAAACCGAGTCGCCCCCGACCCCGAGGTGACGGAATAGCACGCAACAAATTCAAATTTACGCAAAATCTGAACAAGTGGTTAACGCAGCAGGTGGATCAATCCGCAACCCAAAGGATCGGCTGCTGCTGGTAACTGATGTAAAGAGGGTGCTTGGGATGCCCGTCTTTGCTCAACCCCAGGGAATAAAGTGGCTTGCCTGTCAGGCGCAAAAGCCCCTCTGTTTCCGGGCCGCGTCCAAGATGCGCGCCATGCGTACCCCATGCCGCGATGATCTGGTCCGCCCATCCCGCACCTGCGCGAATGGCCGCGTCATTTTCTGGCCCCACCGGATCGGCCGCCTTGCGCATCTTGAAAGGGTCCGTATCGCGCCATGCGAAAATGTTTGTGACCTGAAAAGCCCCAAAGCCCAGCGCCCGCGCACGCCTTTCACAACGCTCCACCGTTGGATCGTTCTGGACTTCCGTCGCCTTGGACGGGTTGAGCATGACAAACAGCACCCGCTTGCCCTGCGCATCCCACGTGCGGGTCAGCGCATAGCGATACCGTTCGCAATCAGAGTATGTTGCCGTCGAAGGCGCATCGTCCTTGATATGCGTCCGCGTGATCACCTAGGCCACAAACACGCGCGATGGCTGCAATTCACCGCCACGGTACGTGCCGACGGCGATGGCCCTGCCTTCGAAAGAGGCCCATACCTCGTCGCCATAATCCACATCCGTCGCAATCACAGAAGCCGGATTGCCATTGCGCAGCTTGGCGACGCTTTCTGCAAGACAACGCACCTCGGGCAAGTCGACCAGACCAACCTCGAGCGGTTGCAGATAGGCATCCAGTTCCGGCGTCTTGGCCAACGCATCGATCTGGTCCAACGTCACGCCGTCAGAGGCCTGAAACGGACCCGACCAGATACGGCGCAGCGATTTGACATGCGCATGACAGCCCAGCGCCTTGCCCAGATCGCGGGCGATCGCGCGGACATACCCGCCTTTGCCGCAGGTCATTTCCAGCACCACATGATCCGCGTCAGGACGATCAACCAACAACAACTCTTCCACCCACAAAGGCCGGGCCGCAAGGTCCATTTCCTCTCCATCGCGTGCCTTTTTGTAGGCGCGCTCACCATCCACCTTTACGGCGGAAAACTGCGGCGGCACCTGCATGACATCACCGACAAAGGCCCCCAGTGCGGCCTTGATCGCCTCATCATCCGGGCGCAGGTCCGAAGTTGCAATGACCTCGCCCTCTGCGTCATCGGTATTTGTGGCCTGCCCCAGACGCACGGTAAAGACATAAGCCTTCAGCGCATCCGTAATATACGGCACGGTCTTCGTCGCCTCGCCCAAGGCCACCGCCAGCACACCTGTCGCTTCCGGGTCAAGCGTACCCGCATGACCGGCTTTCTTGGCGTCCATCGCCCATCGAACCTTGTTGACCACGGCGGCCGAGGTGATGCCAGCGGGCTTGTCCACCACCAACCACCCCGAAATATCGCGACCCTTGCGCCTGCGTGCCATAGAAATACCCTTCCTCGAATTGTGGGGTAGCTAGTCGGAACATTAGAAAGGGTCAACAAGCGGCAGGCAGCTTCGGCGCACCGTCAAGATTCAGCCGCCCTCCAGCACCTCCAGAAACGCCTCGCCAAAGCGTTCGGCGTATTTGTCACCGATCACGCGCGTCAGGTTGTCCATGTCGGCACCACGCAACTGGGCGACCTTGGCCAGCATCGACGCAGAGCAGCTCATCGGTTTGTCGGCACCATGAGGTCCACGGTTCAGCGATGCCTGTACTTCCATCAACCGGTCGTAAACCGCCCCTTCATCCCGTCCGGCCAGTTTGCGGCGCATCGGGTGCACGTCTGCGACTGCGCCCGCGATGACCTTGAGGAAATCACGCCCGTAGTTTTCCAGCTTCTTGGCACCCACCCCCCCGATATGCGCCATATCATCAAGCGTCACGGGCCGCTTTTCAGCCATCTCGATCAGCGTACGGTCATTGAAAATGATATAGGCGGGAACATTCGCCTGCTCTGCCAGATACCGCCGTTTCGCCTTGAGTGCTGAAAGCAGCGGCGCATCTTCTTCGCCCACCAGCATCCGCACCTTGGGGCCAGAGCCGCGCGCCGCCTTGATCGTATCGCGGCGCAATTCAATCGTCGCCTCACCGCGCAGGATGGGGCGCGCATGGTCCGTCATGCGCAGCGCGCCATGGCGGTCACGATCAGGCCGCAAAAGGTCATGCCCCATCATCTGCCGGAAAATCGCCTGCCACTGGCGTTTGTCATAATCCTTGCCGACACCATAGGTCGGCAGGCTGTCATGCCCGCGCTGTTGGATTTTGTCGGTCGGGTTGCCAAGAAGAATATCGATCAGATGCCCCGCACCGAACCACTCGTCAGTGCGCAACGCGGCAGAGAGCGCCATCCGCACAGCGGTGGTGCCATCAAACACTTCTGCGGGCTTGTCGCAAAGATCGCAGTGCCCGCAGGGGCCGGGGGCTTCACCGAAATATTCCAGCAGGTTCTGACGCCGGCAGCGCAGCGCCTCGGCCAGACCCAGCAGCGCGTTCAATCGTCCATGATCGGCAGCACGGCGTTCGGGCGGGGCCAGCCCTTCATCGATCTGCTGCCGCCGGTAGCGAATGTCATCAGGCCCGAACAACGTGAGCGTTTCGGCAGGCGCACCATCGCGGCCCGCACGCCCGATTTCCTGATAATACGCCTCGATCGACTTGGGCAGGTCCGCATGGGCGACCCAACGGATATCGGGCTTGTCGATGCCCATGCCAAAGGCCACGGTCGCGCAGACGATCAGACCATCCTCTTGCTGAAAGCGGCGTTCCACGATGCGCCTGTCTTCGGCTTCCATCCCACCGTGATAATGGCACGTGCTGTGGCCCGCGTCGGCCAGCGCCTTGGCAAGCGTTTCCGTCTTGGCCCGTGTGCCGCAATAGACAATGCCTGACTGCCCCTTTCGCGCTGCCGCAAAGTTCAGGATTTGATTGCGCGGCCCGTCCTTGACCTCGAATGCCAGATGGATGTTGGGACGGTCAAATCCCCGCAGAAAGGTCGCAGGCTGTTGCCCGGCAAACAGCTTTTCGACAATTTCTTCGCGGGTCTCGGCATCTGCGGTCGCGGTAAATGCCGCCAGAGGCACGTCCAGCATCCGCTTCAACTCGCCGATGCGCAGATAATCAGGGCGGAAATCATGACCCCACTGGCTGACGCAATGCGCCTCATCCACCGCGATCAGGCCGACACCCGCACGGCGCAGCATGTTCATCGTCCCACCCGAGGCAAGCCGTTCAGGTGCCATATAAAGCAGCTTGAGCGTTCCGGCCTCAAGCGCCTCCCAGACGGCATCCGTTTCCTCGGGCGTATTGCCGGATGTCAGCGCCCCCGCCTCAACGCCGGCCTCGCGCAATCCGCGCACCTGATCGCGCATCAGCGCGATAAGGGGCGATATCACAACCGTGACGCCGCTTCTGACCAATGCAGGCAGTTGGAAACACAATGATTTGCCACCGCCCGTCGGCATGATCGCAAGCGTGTCTTCCCCCGCGATCACCGCGTCCACAATTTCTTGCTGACCCGGACGAAAGGCATCAAAGCCGAAAACGTCACTCAAAAGCGTTGTTGTGGACACCTGATAACCTGCTTTTTGCAATTCTTACTGCTCTTGTGGGTCACAATCCCACGCCAAGAATCGGTTCACAAGAGGGCGTCATGCGGCAAAATGCAAAAGGCCGGCACCCAAACGCGGATGCCGGCCCAAAGAACAGAAAATAGGGGGCGTATTTTCTGTTTAGCGGGAAATGTCGTAGTCGCGCTCGGCCACGGTCTGGCCATCCACTTTCAGCAGCGCGATCACGTCTTGTGTCGGGCGGATGCCCACGTTCACACGGACGTCTGTATTGGCGCCGGCATTGACCCTCTTGGTGCCCAGAAGCTGGCCAACTTCGCCACGCGAGAAGTCATAGATTTCGACGACGCCTGCGCCTTCGGCACGAACCAGGCCAAGGTCGAGCACAGAGGAGCTGTTCAGGCGCTCGCCAAATTCGAAGTAGTTGTTGGCGGAAGCAACAGAAGCTGTTGCGGCGATTGTGGCGGCGACCAGTGCGATTGATTTGATAGACATGATTAAGTTCCTTTTTGGTTGTGTGTCGCGGCATGAAAGCCGCGTGTTGGCTTATCTCTCCGGCGTTCTTTACCGCGTTTCGATGAGTTAGAGATTGGGTATGCGGTGCCATTCGAAAAGCCCTGAGCCGTTCACGAAAACGGTGTTCAACGTGATCAAGTTTGGTGCTTGAAATAACTGCAACTGCTCTAAGAGCGTATTTATGTGCATTTATGCACATAAACGGGATGCGCTCCGTGCGCTAATCGCTCTAAGGCCCGCCAAAATCGGATCAGATATTTTTCACCCGTTCACAGATTTCATTCAGGCGCATTTCCGTGATGTGCAAATATTTCTCTGTTCTCGCGGCTGCGTGATTGATGTGTCATGAAATCGGGGACTTAGCAGGCCCGAATTGCGCCACACGACACGCTAGATCAGCAGTTTTGAGTCGTTGCCAACCTCCTTCACACACCGTAACCCTATTGGTTCAGGAGGAACGCGATGGGTGAAATCATTCTAGTCCGGCACGGACAGGCCAATTCCGCAGCCAAGGACGAAGAAAGCTATGACCGGTTGTCCGATCTGGGACACCAGCAGGCGAAATGGCTGGGTGACTACCTGCGCGACCGCGAAGGGGCTTTTGACAAGGTCATCTCGGGCAGCCTGCGCCGCCATAAGGAAACCGCCTCCGGGATCGGCTACCAAGACCCCCACGTCGATCCGCGCCTGAACGAAATGGATTACTTCAATCTGGGTCAGGCGCTCGAAGATTTGAACGGCGTACCCTTTCCCGGCCCGGATGAATTCGCCGCACATGTCCCGCAGGTCATGGAAGCATGGCACAGAGCCGAGATCATGGGCGTTGAAACCTTTGCCTCTTTCGAGGACCGTGTGACCTCTGTCCTGCAAGAGGCCGCCAGACCCGGTGTCCGTGTTCTTTGCGTGACCTCCGGCGGGGTGATCGGCATGATCATTCGTCACCTGCTCAACCTTGATCCCACGCGCATGGCCCATGTGCTGCTGCCGATCATGAACAGTTCACTACACCGCGTCCACGTCATTCCCCAAGGGCCGATCCTTGCCAGCTTCAATGCCGTGCCGCATCTGGACAGGGATGACCGCCTGTATGCCCAGACACACTATTGAAGGAAACCCGCCATGCTGAAACTGCACTATGCACCGCGCACCATTTCGGTCGCCGTCGCGATCGTTCTTGAGGAACTGAATATCCCCTACGAGGCGATCCGCGTCGATTTTGCGAAGTCGGAGCAGACGAAATATGACTATCGCCAGATCAACCCCAAGGGCCGGGTGCCTGCCTTGGAAACGCCGGAAGGCGTTCTGACGGAAACGCCCGCGATTATGGAATATGTCGCGCCGCAGCTGGTACCCGAAGATCCCTTTGCGGCAGCAAAGATGCGCGAACTGATCTCATATCTCAATGCAACCATGCATCCCCACCACGCGCACGGCGTCCGCGGCGAACGCTGGGCGGATGAGGAAAGCTCTTTCGCGGATATGAAGCGCAAGGTGCCGGAACGGATGACAGAATGCTCGGCGCATCTGGAAGAGTTCCTGCCAAACCTGCCTTTCGATACGGGTACCCTAAAGGTGCTGTCCGACGCCTACCTTTACGTCGTGCTGACATGGCTGCCCGGCGATGGCGTCGATATTTCGCATTACCCCCGTCTGGCGGCCTTCCAGCACCAGATGAATACCAAGGCGTCGGTGCAGGCTGTCTTTGAAAAAGGGATGCTGTAATGACCCATATCTGGGTCCGCTCCGAAAGCCGCGCGCATGAAGAGCGTGTCGGCCTCACGCCGCGGGGTGCAGCCAAGCTGATTGCAGCAGGTCATAAGGTCACGGTCGAGGAAAGCACGCAGCGTATCTTGCCCATTGCCGAATATGCCGCATCCGGATGCGGTATCGCACCCGAATTCTCGTGGGTCGATGCGCCCGCTGACGCGATTATTTTCGGCCTCAAGGAGCTGCCGGAAGATGGCACCCCCCTGTACCACCGGCACATCATGTTCGGTCACGCCTACAAGGGGCAACCATCGGGCAAAATCCTGCTGGACCGGTTCAGGGCGGGCGGTGGCACGCTCTATGATCTGGAATATCTGACCGACGAAGAGGGACGCCGCGTTGCAGCCTTTGGGTATTGGGCCGGATATGCGGGGGCGGCCGTTTCCTTGATGTGCTGGCTGGCGCAACGCAATGGCCAGGTGGCCGCGCCGGTCAAAGCCTACCCCAGCGCAAACCATCTGCTCATGGAACTTCAGCAGGCACTCGTGACCCTTGGCACCGACCGCCCGACCGCGCTGATCATCGGTGCCTTGGGGCGTGTCGGCACCGGCGCTGCGGATCTTTGTCAGGCGATGGGCGTGGCGACAACGAAATGGGACATGGCAGAAACGGCGTCCGGCGGACCATTCCCCCAGGTGCTGACCCACGACATATTTCTCAATTGCATCCTCGCACGTCCCGGTACACCTGTCTTCGTGCCTGCCAGCGCAAAGACGGCAGGGCGCACCCTATCCGTGATCGGCGATATCGCCTGCGACCCCGACAGTGATTTTTCTCCGGTAAAGGTCTACGACCGCACGACGACATGGGACGCACCGGCCTTGCGGGTGCACGACCATCCTGTGCTGGATGTCACCGCAATCGACAACCTGCCTTCGATGCTGCCTACCGAAAGCAGCGAGGATTTCGCCGAACAGCTATTACCGCATCTGATGGCACTTTCCGCGATCAACGATGGCGTCTGGGGCCGTGCGCATGTCTGGTTTGAAAGGGCCGCCACCTGATGGGCTATATGGTCGAAGGGATCTATCACACCGGTGACGATGTAACAAAGACGCTTCCCGATGGCGCATGGGAACGTAGCCGGAGCACAGTGCGTCATTGGATCGGGGACACGGACTTTCCGGCGGAAACTGATCGATACCATCTGTTTGTCGCATGGAACTGCCCTTGGGCGCATCGGGCATTGCTGACCCGCGCAATCAAGGGACTTGAAGACATCACCGTATCTTATGCGCGGCCCAACCGGAACGATCAGGGCTGGGTCTTTGATGAAACCGGCGCATTCTCCGATCCGCTCTTGGGCGTGCGCGCGGTGCATGAGGTCTATAGCGCGGACCCGATGCAATACACCGGGCGGCTGACGGTTCCTGTGCTTTGGGACAAGCGGCAAGGGCGGATGGTCAGCAACGAATCCGCTGATATCGTGCGGATGTTGAACGCGGCATTTGACGGACCAGAGATCTATCCCACCGCACTTTAGGGGCAAATAGACGACTGGAACGACCTGATCTACGAGACAGTGAACAACGGTGTCTATCGGGCAGGGTTCGCCTCGGCACAGGCACCTTATGAAAAAGCCGCACATCAAGTCTTTGAGACGCTCGACAAGATCGACATGCATCTGGGGCAGCATGATTTCCTGTGCGGCGGTCAATTCACCGAAGCCGACCTGCGGCTGTTCCCGACGCTGGCCCGGTTCGATGTGGCCTATCACTATGCGTTCCGATGCAATCTGCACAAGATATCAGACTATGCGCACCTTTGGCCCTACGCCAAGCGCATCTATGCAATGCCCGGCGTGGCGCAGACAGTGCGGTTCGATATCTACAAACGCGGCTATTTCAGCGCGAGCGAAAAGCGCAACCCGCTGGGAATCATACCGATCGGGCCGACAATCGACTGGGCATAGGGATCAATATGATCCAGCCTGCTTTATGCAGGCCGGTAAAGATCATCTTCTGCTTCAGACGGATCAACGCCAAGCGCGGCCAGACCTGCCTCTAGGTGGTCAGCCAGATGCGGCGATCCTTTCAGATAATTCGCTGTCGGAGTCGTCGCTTCGCGGGCCGCGGTCCCCAGCGCTTCGGCCAGGTCTTCCGGCTCGAAACTCCCGCGGCCAATCCAGAAGATCGCGACAAGCCCCAACTTTTCGTCGTCATTTAGTTGATCGACAAAACCATCAAATTCGTTCTCGGCGCGGTCAAGCTCGCGCGCCAGAATGATCACTTCGGCAACCTTGTCGGCTGAGATTGGTAACATCGGATATCCTCCATTGCAGTCACCTTGAGCGACCAGCGCAAGTGCAACCTTGATCTGGCGCAAGCAAAACCGGTTTTGCAGACGATCAGGGCTTGTCGCGCGCGGCTTTCTCTTCTTTGGTCAGCTTGTTGTTCCAAACATTGTTGCTTAGCCCAAGCTCTGCCGCCAAAGGTTTCGTCTTGCCGACACTGACCTTGCCACCTTTGTTCAGGAACTCCTGAACTAAGGCATCGTCCGTGGTTTCTTTGGGAACATGTTTCATAGCTCAGAGCGTAACCGAGCGACCTGCTGCGGGCAATGGTTGCTTTGCGGGCCTGAACCAAGCCGTGTTACGATTTGATTGCATATCGGTCCGCTTCCGCGAAGACGTCAATGACGCGCGTTCCGGACTTGATGAAGGCCCCGTGTTCAACGCCAGCCGGAATAGAATAGCTGTCACCGGCCTTGTAGATCTTCGTCTCTCCACCGATGCTGAATGCGATTTCGCCCTCTACGACGATTCCCCATTGGGCACCATGCGAATGCGCGGGAAGTTCCATATCCTTCAGAAAAGTGAAAAAGACCACGAGACCATCGTCAGACCGCACCACCGCCGTCTGCACGACATCCTCGGGGAACGGCACGTCTATAGCCGGAAAAACTCTGATGAAGTCCGGATAGGGCATTATGGGTCTCCTTCGCGCGAAATGGCCGCTCACACGACCATGAAAATTTACGATGTCAGCGAGGTGTCAGGCCCGCTTTTCAAGCGTTGCGACGCCCATGACATCCAGTACCTTTGCCTCGATATGCTCGGCGTTCATGCCGGCTACATCATACATCGCCTTGGGACTGGCCTGATCGATGAATGTATCGGGCAGCACCATCGACCGGAACTTCAGCCCGTGATCGAACACGCCTTCCTCCGCCAAAAGCTGCGCGACATGTGAACCAAATCCACCAACGGCCCCCTCTTCAACGGTGATCAGCACCTCGTGCTCTGCGGCCAGCCGCAAGATCAGGTCACGGTCCAGCGGCTTGGCAAAACGCGCGTCTGCAACAGTGGGCTTGATCCCCCTCGCCTCCAGCGCCTCGCAGGCTTTGGTCACTTCCTGCAACCGCGTACCGAACGACACGATGGCAACGCGTTTCCCTTCGCGGATCATCCGGCCCTTGCCGATTTCCAGCAGTTCGGGGTTTTCCGGCATTTCAACACCCACACCTTCACCACGCGGAAAGCGGAAGGCGATCGGGCCCTCATCATGCGCCGCTGCGGTCGCCACCATACGCACCAGCTCGGCCTCATCCGCGGCAGCCATCACGACAAAGCCCGGCAGGTTCGCCAGAAACGCCACATCGAAAGATCCCGCATGCGTGGCGCCATCCGCGCCGACAAGCCCCGCACGGTCAATGGCGAAACGCACAGGCAACCGCTGGATCGCCACATCATGCACCACCTGATCATAGCCGCGTTGCAGGAACGTCGAATAAAGCGCGCAGAACGGGCGCATCCCGCCAGCGGCCAGACCGGCACTGAATGTCACTGCATGCTGTTCGGCGATACCGACATCAAAACAGCGGCTGGCATAGCGTTGCATGAATTTGGACAGGCCCGTGCCATCGGGCATCGCCGCAGTGATCGCGCAAATTTTCGGATCATCCGCGGCAAGTTTCAGCAAGGTATCGGAAAAAACAGAGGTATAAGACGGCGCATTGCTCGGCGCTTTTTTCTGCTCACCCGTGATCATATCGAATTTGGCAGTGGCATGGCCCTTGTCACTGGCACGTTCGGCAGGGCCATAGCCCTTGCCCTTCCGCGTGATCGCATGGATCAGGATCGGCCCATCCGCGCGCGCCTTGACCGTGCGCAGAACCGACAAGAGCTGCTCCATGTCGTGCCCGTCAATCGGCCCCAGATAGGAAAAGCCAAGCTCTTCGAACAGTGTTCCGCCCACAGTCATATGCTTGAGCATATCCTTGGCGCGCTTGGCCCCTTCGCGGAACGGCTCTGGCAGCAGGGAAACGGCGCCCTTGGCCGCCGCCTTGAATTCCTGAAACGGCTCGCCCGCATAAAGTCGCGACAGATAAGACGACATCGCCCCGGTCGGTGGCGCGATCGACATCTCGTTGTCGTTCAGGATCACGATCAGACGCTTGCCCAGATGACCTGCATTATTCATCGCTTCATAGGCCATGCCCGCTGACATCGCACCGTCACCGATCACGGCAATCGCATCACCGCCCTGGCCACCCAGATCACGGGCGACGGCAAAACCGAGCGCTGCCGAAATCGACGTGCTGGAATGGGCCGCGCCAAAGGGATCGTAAGGACTTTCTGAACGCTTGGTGAAACCGCTCAGGCCACCTTCGGTCCGCAATGTGCGGATACGGTCACGACGCCCCGTCAAAATCTTGTGCGGATAGCACTGGTGCGACACATCCCAGATGATCTTGTCTTTGGGTGCGTCGAACACGGCATGCAACGCGACCGTCATCTCGACCACGCCAAGCCCCGCGCCAAGATGGCCACCCGTGACCGATACCGCAGAAATCGTCTCGGCGCGCAGTTCATCGGCAAGCTGACGCAACTGCACGTCGGACATGCCCTTCATGTCGTCGGGCGTTTTAACGCGATCGAGAAGCGGAGTGTGGGGTTGGTCTGACATGGCGACCCTTTTTAATGCGTGCGCGCAATCACAAACTGCGCGGCTTCCTTCAATGTATCCGCGTCCTCGCCGTAAGGAGATAGCGCATCGCAGGCTTCGTCCACCAGGGCCGCTGCGCGACTTTTCGCCCCATCAAGGCCCAGCAACGAAACAAATGTCGCCTTTCCAGCAGCGGCATCCTTACCGACAGCCTTGCCGACAGCAGCGGCATCACCGGTCTTGTCCAGAACGTCGTCGGCAATCTGGAACGCCAATCCAAGGTAGGCCCCGTAAATCGACAAAGGCTCGCGCTCAGCCTCGGCCATGCGCGGGCCAACCAGCGCTGACCATGAAAAAAGGGCCCCTGTCTTGGCCGCCTGCAAATCCATGATCTGCTGCAAATCCAGCGGCACAGTGGCCGTTTCAGCGGCAATATCGGCGGCCTGCCCACCGACCATGCCACGCACACCGGCCGCATTGGCCAAAGTCATCAACAGATCGAGCTTCGCACGCGGTCCACATTCCACCTGCACCAGCAATTCAAATGCCAGCGCCTGCAAGCCGTCTCCGGCCAGAACGGCAGTCGCTTCATTCCATTTCTTGTGGACAGTCGGCTGGCCTCGTCGCAGGTCATCATTATCCATGCAAGGCAGATCATCATGCACCAGCGAATAGGCATGGATACATTCGATCGCGGCTGCGGCACCTGCCGCCGACACCGGATTGATCCCCAGCATCCGCGCAGTCTCCAATACCAGGAACGCCCGCAGCGCCTTTCCGCCAGAAGCCGCGTAAAGCATCGCCTTGGGCACATTGCCCTCCAACCCGCTCAACGCAAAACCGATACGTGCCTCGGCCACGATGGCGGCCTGTACCAAAGCCTTGTCCAATGGCTTGCGCTGAAGCGCCGCAATCCGATAGCCCTGCCCGCCCTCAGCCATCGAGCGGGACCGTCCCTGCCGGTGTGCCATTTTCACCCAGCGTGATCTTGGCGACCTTTTCCTCGGCCTCTTTCAGCTTGGCCTCGCAGCGGGCCTTGAGCGCAGCGCCGCGTTCATAAAGCGCGATGCTTTCGTCCAATGCCACGTCACCACGCTCCAGCTGGCCGACAACGGTTTCCAGCTCCTTGATTGCATCCTCAAAGCTCATTTCGTCAATATCGCTCATCGGCCTCTCTCCTCCAAAACCTTTACATGGGCGGCGGCAGATGCACCCAGTGCTGCAAGGTCATATCCGCCTTCCAGACTTGATACCACCCGGCCTTCGCAATGGGCATCAGCCACATCACAAAGACGCTCCGTCACCCATCCAAAATCCTCTGTCGTCAGGTTCATACCTGCCAACGGATCATCCATATGTGCATCGAAACCGGCCGAAATTATCACAAGTTGCGGTGAAAACGCATCCAGACGCGGCAGAACGACCCGCTCGATAACATCACGAAATGCCTTCGACCCGGTGCCGGCAGGCAAGGGCACGTTGAGCACATTATCGACGCCCACTTCATGGGCAGCCCCCGTGCCGGGATAAAGCGGCGACTGGTGGGTCGAACAAAACAGAATACGCGGATCATCCTCGACCAGATCCTGCGTGCCATTGCCGTGGTGGACGTCAAAATCCACGATTGCGACGCGCTCCAATCCGTGATGGTCCAGCGCATGTTTAGCCGCGATAGCAACGTTGCCAAAGAAACAAAAACCCATCGCGGTCTGCCGTTCCGCATGATGGCCCGGCGGGCGCACAGCGGCAAAGGCATTGTCCACCTCGCCACCCAACACCATGTCCACCGCGCGCACGGCGGCCCCCGCAGCGCGGTACGCAGCTTTCAGCGTGCCGACCGACATATGGGTATCGGCATCAAGTGACCGCCAACCCTCGTCCGGGGCAGCGGCACGAATCGCATCCACATGCGCCTTGGGATGGGCGCGCAACAGATCGTCCTCTGCCGCCAAAGGCGCTTTCACGCGCAGCAAGTCAAAACCTTCGAGCGCATTCAAAACCGCGTCCAGCCGCGCCACCTGTTCAGGATGGCCGGGCGGCGTCACGTGGTTCGCGCAATCGTCATGAGAAATCAAAGCAGTTGTCATGCCCCTAAATGACGCAATTTGCGACAAAACCACAACCATCTTCTCATGTTCGAAAATACCTCGGGGGTGAGGAGCGCAGCGACGAGGGGGCCGGCCCCCTTATTCCGGTGCCAGCATATAGCCCGCACCACGTATGGTTTGCAGATAGCGCGGCTGCTTGGGATCCACCTCGATCTTGCGGCGCAGCCGCGTGATCTGGACATCGACGGCACGTTCCTGTGTGTGCCCGCCAGAACGGCTGAGTTCCTCAACCAGCCGTGTCCGCGTCACGGCCTCACCGGGGCAACCCGAAAAGATACGCATCAACTGACTTTCGGTCGCCGTCAAACGCACGAGCTGTTCGCCATGCCACATCTCGCCGCGTTCGATATCATAACGGACAGGCCCCATATTCAGAACCTTGGGCAACATGATGGCAGGCTCCGCAGCAGGCACCCGACGCAAGACTGCATTGATACGCAGCAAGAGTTCCTTGGGCTCGAACGGCTTGGCCAGATAGTCATCCGCCCCCGCCTCAAGGCCGGTGATCCGGTCGTCCGTCTCTCCCTTGGCGGTAAGCAGCATGATCGGCGTTGTGATGGTGCGCCGCAGATCACGGCACAGCGCCATGCCGTCTTCGCCCGGCATCATCACATCCAGCACGATCAGGTCGAATTCCAGTCCCGCCAGAATGCGGCGGGCATGGGCAGCCTCGCGCGCCGTGCTGACAAGAAAGCCGGAGCGTATGAGAAACTTCTGCAAGAGACCGCGAATACGCTCATCATCATCAACAATCAGCAGGTGGGCGTCATCGTTATTCATTCCGGTCTGTCCTTCATCGCCTCGTAATGGTGGCGCGTCTCTTCATCCATCATCGCTTCCAGCACCTGCCTAAATCCAGCAACCGCATCCGGTCCGGCCGCACGATATGCGGCACGCATCCGGTCCCGCTGGGCATTCGACAATTCGCGTTCCAATGCGGCACCCGCCTCGGTCAGATGCAAATGGCGTTCCCGCTTGTCCCGCTTCCCCACGGTGCTGGCTACCAAACCGCCTTCGATCAAAGTGCGCAACACACGATTAAGCGATTGTTTTGTAACGCCCAGAATAGACAACAGGTTATTCACCGTCGTCCCCGGGCTGCGGTGAATGAAATGGATGGCACGGTGATGGGCACGGCCATAGGACATCTGCGCGAGGATACGATCCGGGTCTGCGGTAAAGCCGCGGTAGGCAAAGAACATTGCCTCGATCCCTTTGCGCAATTGCTCATCCGTCAGAAACAACAGGCTTTGGCCCATTTGCTGCGGCATCCCGTCGTTCATGCGCATCTTCTCCTTCGTCTTCACGGTCACAATACGTCAGCTTTGTTGACTTTCCAAGAATCAACTATTACCAAAATACAGAAACTACGCAACATTGTGTCCGAAACGGACCTACCGGCGTAATAAATGCAAAACGGGATGGAGAATACGATGGCCGGTGCATATGACGACAGAGACGGGAAAATCTGGATGGATGGCCAGTTGGTTGCGTGGCGTGATGCAAAAGTCCACGTCCTGACCCACGCCATGCACTATGCCTCATCGGTATTCGAAGGCGAGCGCTGCTACTCAGGCAAGATCTTCAAATCCCGCGAACATTCGGAGCGCCTGATCAAATCGGGTCAGTTGATCGACTTCGAAATCCCCTACACCGTCGATGAAATCGAAGCCGCCAAACAAGCCGCCCTTGATGCCAACGGCCTGACGGACGCCTATGTGCGCCCGCTCGCATGGCGCGGCTCTGGCGAAGACATGGGTGTCGCGGCCGCGAAAAACCCTGTCCATCTGGCCGTCGCGGTTTGGGAGTGGGGCAACTACTATGGAGACGCCAAAATGAAAGGCGCCAAGCTGGATATCGCCAAATGGAAACGCCCCAGCCCGGAGACAGCCCCGTCACAGGCGAAAGCGGCGGGCCTCTACATGATCGCCACCATGTCCAAGCACGCCGCCGAAGCCAAAGGGTGTTCCGACGCCATGATGTTCGACTATCGCGGCTATGTTGCCGAAGCGACCGGTGCCAACATCTTTTTCGTCAAGGACGGGGAAATCCACACGCCCAAGCCTGACGCCTTTCTCAATGGCATCACGCGCCAGACAGTGATTGGCATGCTCAGGGACAAGGGCCTGACCGTGAACGAACGGGTCATCATGCCAGAAGAGCTCGAAGGGTTCGAACAGTGCTGGCTGACCGGCACCGCCGCCGAAGTCACGCCCGTTGGGCAAATTGGCGACTATAACTTCGAAGTCGGCGCAATCACGCGCGAAATATCGCAAGACTACGAGAAACTGGTCCGCGCCTAGCGGCAACAAGCAGCGGTATTGAAAGGGGTGCCCTGGCACCCCTTTTCATTTACGACGGGCGTATCCCGCGCGCAAACTGCGTATAGAACTTCACCCGCTGGTCCCACTCCCGTTTGCGTCGCCGGCGCTGAAGCGCCAGTGTCGCCTTACTGGGCAGGTCATTGCGCGCGATCGCGACGGCGTGCTGCATCATTGCAGGCGAAACAGTCTTTGGTCTGTCGAGTACATGTTTTTTCATGTCGTCCTCCTCCAATCTGTAGAATCATCATAGCACAGATGCGGGCATTTGGCCTCGGGCATGACGCATAAAATGTCGGACACCGTAAAGCAGCCGCATCGACCAGAGATGCAAATTTCTCAAAATTGTAGCCAATTCGTCAACATTAAATCCCGGAATGTGACGGGCCCAGCCAAAGTTCCGACGGGTTTCAATGGGATACGGGACACCCGAAAGAGCATAAAGTTTCAGAGTAAATAGTTCCATGATTTCTCACGATATCACCAACGCACAACGCGTACCCCGAAAGCCAAGACTCTCGGAAAGCGAGATCAGCTTGCGCCGCTTGCTCAAGTCATCCCCGCAGGATTTATGGCTGGAAACGCTCCGGCGCACCCGCGGGCCAGAACACAACGGGCTTGTCTATTGGATGCTCAGCCAGATCGAATGCGATTTTGCCATAGCGGTCCACGCGTTCTATCGCAGCGATCCCGCGTATTACCTAGACAACCCAAGGCCGCTCCCGCAGCGGCCCGGACCGACAAATCTGTTCGCCCTTGTCTTGTTGAATTGGGACACCGGATCATACCGCCGGCAGCGTTTGCAGGTCGGCCCGGTTGACGCCGAACCACGAACCGTCGCCCGCATCAGACAAAAACTGATGGTGTATCCCACCGGGGCCTTACCGTTCCGGATACCCCAGCAGTTTCTAGAGCCGGAAGGCGGTTCTCCCGTGAAGGTTCCACCACACCTGCAGCCCGATGACGCGCCGGACCTGTGGTCCCTCTATGCAGAGTTGGGCCTTGCGGTGGATGACGCCCCACCCGGCATTGCCCGCAAAATTGCGCGGGCCAAGTCGTTTTTCCAAAGGTTCAGACTGAAGGGCCAACAGGCCTAGACGCGGACCTAGTGTACTCCACCTGACGCAAGCTTCCCAGTCTGCCTCCGGTGCGCCTCTGCCGTTCGGACGAAAGTCCGAGCATCCGCTATGCGCAGGATTTGCAAAGTTGCGAACTATAATAGGCCCTCAGGACGTGACCCGCCCACGACCGGACCTTCGGACATAATGTAGCAAACTGCAGGTTTGATCTCGTCTTACCGAAATGCTGCCGCAAAGCGAAGGTCTGCTCCTTCCACTCAATGGTTCGTACTTTGAACTCTCTCACTTTCGCCGACGTGCAAGCTCGCGATAAAGCGCGGGCGGCGATATGCCAATCTGATCGGCAACCCGTATCCATTCACCCTTCGGTGGCTCACCATTCAGATCCAGCCACGCCTCCAGCCTGTCGGACACCCGGCGCAGGCGCAGTATTTCAATACGCGCTCGCAGGGATTGGACTTCTCTGGCATGCGTTTCGATCAGGCTCAACGCAGCGTCTGGTCGTTCGAGTAGCGCAGACCGAAAGGCGGCACGAGGCATGGTCGCAATCTCGGCATTCGTACGTGCAATCGCGTCGCAATGATAGGTTTTGGCGAAAAATGAAGCCTCGGCCAACGCCATTCCGACAATGGCAATATTCAGCGTGAGCGCCGTTCCATCCCTGAGCGGACGTTCAAGTGCGATCTCGCCGGATCGAACGAGATACATCGCATTGACGGGATCTTCCCTGCGAAAGACGACAGCCCCCTGCGCAAACGCCTTTGTTGGTGCATCATCAAATATTTTCTGCCAGCCCGACATGATAAAGATCATACGGCATGGTGGCGGTGTTTGATAGGGTGTTCTCAACAGATATAAGGAAACACGATGAAAACGAAGATGATCTTGATCGCGACGGTGCTGCTTGGTGGAACGGCTTTCGCAGTCGCCCAGACAACGCACTCCGGCCATGACGACGGTATGGATCACGCGACACATGCACAAGACCAGCCGCTCAAGGGCACGATCCTGACCGAACCGGGACAAGGGGCATTCGCCGCCCTCTCCGAAGTCGTGCGCGTTCTGGAAGCCGATCCCGACACAGACTGGGGCCAAGTCGATCTGGCCGGCCTGCGGGCACATTTGGTCGATATGGACCGCTTGGTTTCGGACACGATTGTGGAAGAGACAGAAATACCAGACGGCCTTTCCGCAATCGTGACAGGAGATGCCGACACGATCGCCACTCTTCGCCGCATGGTTCCCGCACACGCGGCACAGCTTGCGCAGGACGACCGTTGGACGGTCGAGGCCGTCGATGCGGATAACGGCGTGGAGCTTCGCGTGACAAGCAGCGATCCCTCAGTGGTGGCGCGAATAAGGGGTTTGGGGTTCTTCGGGCTTATGGCAAGCCAGGACCATCACCGCGAACATCACTTAATGATGGCGCGCGGAGAAGACGCCCACGCGCATTGACGCGATGCGACATGTTCTGCCTAAAGTCGCGATCTATGTTGTGGCCCAGGGATCCGAACTCAATGACAACCTGCCGTTCGCCTCGCCAGGCTGGACGGCTGCTGCATCCGTCCATGGTTGACGTTTAATCGCGCTTCGCACTTGATCCATTGCACAATGTGGTCATAGACTTTCTCATCAGTTATTTGACGAGAATGCGGCGTTGGAAAAGCAAGTTATCGCACATCCATAGATGCCTGCACCTTACACTATTGGGACAGAGTAGCTGAAAACCGTTTTCCAATACAGTAAGGCTCCTCATTCATAACGAGAGTTCGCGTGCCGGCATACGCGAAAGACGTCGCATGCGTAGCACATAGACCGCGAGCGTCACGATGACGACTGCACCTCCGACCATCATGCGTGGCGAGGGTGTTTCACCGGTGCCAAGCCACACCCAGATTGGCGCAAGCACTGTTTCTAGTAAAAGCAATAGGCTGACATTGGCGGCGGCGGTGTGGCGGGATGCCTCGTTCAAGGCGAAGAAGGACAACGGCAAGATGAGCAAGGCGCTCAACAAAACGGCCCACACCGTGCCGTCAGTCATCTGCGCGGAACCGATGCTCAACCAGCCAGCGGTGCCTGACAACATTGAACCAAGACCGATCACTAAAAGTAGCGGCAGGCGGGGATTGTGGCGCAGTGTTACAAAAATCAGCGCGAGGGCGAAAGCGACGCCGAGCCCGCAAGCTGCTCCGGCAAGAGCGTCTGCATCAAGAGCGGCCTCGCCCTTGTCCGATATCGCCACCGTAAGGCCCAATATGACGAGGGCGATGGCGATCCATGTGGCCCGGGTGGCTGTCTCAGCATACAACCACCGCGCCAGCAATGCCGACCAGACTGGCACGGTAGCGACGCCCAGTAGAACCGGCGCCACCGGCGCTATTGCGATCCCTATGGGAAAAAGCGTCGTATTCATCACTTGGCATGCAATCACAATGACCGCTGTGCCGCTTCCCAGCCTTGCCAGATCGGTACGCCGGGCCTTGCTCGTAAGCGCCCACGCGGTGAGAAAGATAAGTCCAAGGCAGAGCCCCCGCCATCCAAGCATCTGAAAACCGGACATGCCGGAAATGCGCATCAGGAGTGCATCCGGGGTCAATAGCAAAGCACCGGCTAAAGCGAGGCCGACACCGTAAGAAGCCGAATTTTGCAACCTGCCGAGTTTCAAAGCGGTTTATTCTCCGAAGAATCGCAATCCACCTCTGGAATGGCGCGACAGGAACAGGAAGCCGGGATCATTGCGGCGGCCTCAGTCCAAAGTTATTTGCGGTTTCTGAAAAGCTTTTTCGCGGGTGCGAGCTGGGTGCGAAGGGTGAACCGGATATCTTGGCGGCATGGTCCAAGTGCGATCCCAAGCTTCTACCCCGGCTTATCCAGTCTGACATCCGGAAAATTGCATAGTCGATCCGTTTGTTCGCCAGTGCTCTGATCGACTTCATCAGGATATCTCCTCAGCAGACTAAATGTTTCAAGTAGCTTGAACTACCCGGTTATCACTGTAACTGAAGATCGCCTTAGAACAATGTTACTCGCAACATTGGTCAAACAGAGCGTTGGGGTTGTTGTTCTGCGACGGCTTTGTGGGCTACTGTCGAAGTTGAACATTTGCTGGCTGAGGTTACTGAAAGTTAAAGCGTGGGTTGTTCGCTGTATACTGACTGGAACATCCAGCGGTAGGATTCGGCGATCCCATCAGGTTAGGCGGTAGGCTACTTGTACATGCCGTGTTTCCCACTTTTTCCTGACAGAATTCACTGCCGTCGACCCACTTACGGTGCCGCAGAACTGCACGTTTGCGGGCCACGACAACAACTGCGCGTCGGCGACCTTTGATGCGCATCAATCGCATGCCCCAAGATTTAATCTGTGACCCTGCCATCGTTCGCATCAGCAATGCGTTGGCAGCGGCATACAGAGTTGCGCGAACACCCCTGTCTCCGGCCTTCGATATCCGGCCGGGATTGTTGTGCTCTTCTGACTGAAAGCGCCTTGGTGTCAGACCAAAGTGCAGTGTCAGCCCGATTACGCATGCTTTCCGCCCGACCTGAATGAGCTTTTCGGCATGATTAATCGTAAGACTTGGGTCCACTCCGGGGCTGCCTGCCGTCATCTGACGTTTTCGCTCGGGATGCTTGCCTGCTGACCTCAGCCCTGCTTTCACACGGGCATGTTGCGTCAGGTGCAGAACACTAGCTGCCGACATTCCCTGTCGCCTTGCGTTGCTGCGCGCGCTGCAATCCAAGTTTACGTTCACGCCAGATAATCAACACGCCGGCCAAGATCACGACACCTGCACCGATCAACATCGTGCCGGTCGGAACTTCGTCAAAGATGAAATACCCAATCAGCAACGCAAGGATCATTGAGGTGTAGTCAAACGGGGCCACAAGCGATGCATCCGCATAGCGATAGCTTGAGGTCAGAAAGATTTGCCCGATGCCCCCCAGAAAGCCCGCCATGATCAGCATGGTCGCCATTTGCCACGACGGCGCGACCCAGCCCCAAGGAAGGGTAAAGAGCGCCATGATCGATGACGTTATCGTGAACCAGAACACGATTGCCGCAGTGGTTTCCGTCGCGACCAGTTTACGCACAAAGACCTGCGCAAGCGCAGCCAGAACCGCACCCATCAGAACGACAACCGCCCCCAGGGTCTCGGACGTATTCAATGATGCGCCCACAGACAGACGCGGTGACAAAACGATCAATACACCCACCATGCCCATCGCCACTGCAGACAGGCGAAAGGCGCGCACATTTTCGTTCAGGAACATTGCCGCAAAGACGACAACCAAAAGCGGCGCGGCGTAACCGATCGCCGTGACTTCCGGTAACGGCAGCAGCCCCAGCCCCGTAAAGCCCAACCCCATCGCCGCAGTTCCCACCAATCCACGCCAAAAGTGACCAAGCGGGTTCTTGGTTTTCCAGCCATCCCGCAACTCGTGCCGGATCGCCAGCCACCCGAGTATGATCGGCAATGCAAATAATGACCGGAAGAAAACGGCCTGCCCCGGCGGCACGTCTGCAGATGCGGCTTTGACCAGACTGGCCATCGCCATGAACATGCAGACCGACATGACCTTGAAAATAATGCCCCGAAGCGGCTGCATGGTTATTCCTCTCGGCGCTACACTAGGACGCAGGCGCACCACATTGAAGCCTTTTCCACTTGCTAATGGCTGTCGTTAGGTTAGTAACCACTATCCCCGGCCAAGAAGCAGTGTATGACCAACAAGAATCAGACCCCCGCCAACATGACCCCCCGCGACTGGGTCCAGATTTTAGCCAAATACCGTGAGCCCAGCAGCATCCGCAGCAGCTTTGAACTCGCGGTCAGCCTGATTCCTTTTGCGGTACTTTGGGTGCTGGCCTGTTGGGTGGCACAATACAGCTATTTCGCGGCCTTTGTGATCTCGGCGGCCAACGGTCTGTTTCTGCTACGCCTCTTTTGCATTCAGCATGATTGCGGGCATGGATCGTTCTATGGCAACCGCAATGTCAGTGACTGGGTCGGGCGCGCGTTGGGCGTTGTGACGCTGACACCCTACGATGTTTGGCGGCGCACCCATTCGATCCACCACAGCCATGCCGGTGATCTCGATCAACGGGGCATCGGCGATGTGATGACATTGACGGTTGAAGAATATCACCAGCGCACCCCTTTCGGACGCTTCATGTACCGCGCCTACCGTCACCCTCTGGTGATGTTCGGCCTTGGACCAACCTATATCTTCATGCTGCAAAACCGGCTGCCTTGGGGTCTGTCGGGTCACAAATACTGGGTCAGCGCGATGGGCACCAATGCCGCCATTGCCGCAATACTCGCGACAATCGTGTACTTCGGCGGGCTTCAGGCACTGTTCCTTGTCTTCCTGCCCACAACGCTCATCGCGGCGTCCATCGGTGTCTGGCTGTTCTATGTCCAGCACCAGTTTGAAACCACGCACTGGGAACAATCAGGGGATTGGCAAATCCATGATGCCGCCTTGCACGGCAGCTCACACTATGACCTGCCGCCGATCCTGCGCTGGTTCACTGCCAATATCGGCATCCACCATGTGCATCACCTTTACAGCCGCATACCATTCTATCGGCTAACCGAGGTGTTGCGCGACCACAACGAACTGGTCGAGGTCAGCCGCATGACCATCGGTCAAAGCATCAAATGCGCCAGCCTTGATCTGTGGGACGAAAAGTCGAGGCGCCTGATCTCATTCGCCGCAGCGCGCAAACTAACCGCCTAACCGGGCGTCACCCGCAGCACTTCGCCGGCATCCAGCAGTAGCAGGACAGCACCGCCATCCAAGACTTGAACGTCGCGGATGCGGCCCACATCGGTCAACATGCGTTCCTCGCCGATCACGCGCCCGTTCCGCAGCTTGAGCCGGACAAGAGCACCGGGATTCAGCGATGCGATCAGCAGATCACCCTGCCAATCCGCATATGGGCCGTCGTAGAACATCATACCACCCGGTGCGATCACCGGATCCCAGTAATAGACGGGCTCTTCAAACCCCGGACCCCGCGCAGCACCCTGACCAACATCAGACCCGCGATAGTTGATCCCGTAGCTGACCACCGGCCACCCATAATTCAGCCCCGCCTGCGGCTGGTTCAATTCATCCCCGCCACGCGGTCCATGCTCGACCGTCCAAAGCCCGCCGGGGCCAAGTGCGGCACCCTGTATGTTGCGATGCCCCAGTGACCATATCCGGTCGTCACCAGCGCGTCCGACGAACGGATTATCCGCAGGGGCCGTGCCGTCAGCGTTGATCCGGATCACCTTGCCGTGGGTGCTCTCGATATCCTGCACCAATGTGCCGCTATCGCCCGCGCCACGATCACCGGTTGTGATCCAGACGGTACCATCCTCCGTCGGAATGATCCGGCTCCCGAAATGGCGCCCGTTGCGGGCAGGATTATCCTGCACGAATATGTCGGACACACCATTCAGGCTGCCATCAGACGACAGTACCCCGCGCGCCGCAGCCGTCACAAACCCGCCGCGTACGGCTTTTGAATAGGTCCAATAGACGGTACGGTCCTGCGTAAAACGCGGCGACACGGCCACATCCAGTAAACCGCCCTGCCCCTGCGCCGCAACATCAGGCAAACCCTGCAACGGGGCAGACACGCCGCCATCCGCATTGATCACACGCAACGCTCCGGGCTTCTCCGTCACAAGAAACTGACCGTTACCAAGGGGGGCAATCCCCCAAGGGCTCTCCAACCCGTCCACGAAGACTTCGACCGTGACCGGCGTATCAGGCAAGGCAGGCGCGCGGGTCTGTTCTGGAAATGCGGGGTCAAAACCGGCATTGGGACGGCCTTGTGTCACTTGCGCCGTCGCCGTTATTCCCACGGCTGTCGCCGCTACTATCAAGGCAAGAATTCGGATCATGATCAGTCCTCCTTTAATCGTATGATAGCCCAGCGCGCCGCATCCGCCACCGCCGGATCAGGATCATCAATCAAAGGTGACACAGCCGCGATCAGGGAATGGTCCCGCGAATTGCCGATTGAATAGGCCACATTGCGGACAAACCGGTCCCTCCCGATCCGCTTGATCGGTGAACCGGAAAACAGTGCGCGAAACGCCGCATCATCCAGCCCCGCCAATTCTGCCAAAGGAGGCGCAAGCAGATCATCGCGCGCGGCCAGTTTTGCATCACGGCCTTCCTTGGCAAACTTGTTCCATGGGCAAACGGCCAGACAATCGTCGCAGCCGTAAATCCGGTTCCCCATCAGAGCGCGCAATTCCTCATCCACAGGGCCCTTATGTTCAATCGTCAGATAGGAAATACAGCGGCGCGCATCCAACCGGTAAGGGGCCGGGAAAGCATCAGTCGGGCATACATCAAGGCAGGCCGTGCAAGACCCGCAATGCTCCTGCCCCGCCTTGTCCGGCGCCAGATCGACAGTTGTGAAAATCGCCCCCAGAAAAAACCAGTTTCCCAGATCACGGCTCAGTAAATTCGTATGTTTGCCCTGCCAACCAAGGCCCGCAGCCTGCGCCAGCGGCTTTTCCATGACAGGGGCCGTATCCACGAACACCTTGATCTCGGCATCAGGAACCTGCGCGATCAACCA
>NZ_JAWOAN010000262.1:0-2859 GCF_046498525.1 Yoonia sp. | reverse complement strand
CTTAGTCGATCTCTTCCTTTCACTTCAAAATAATCTCCTTCATTTTTAGTGTTTTTATCAGAAAGTGCAATTTTTAAAGATTCGGCAGTTAAATCACCGCCTCTGTCCGGCGCGAGACCTACGTGTTCACCGTCGCGGTCACCACTGGTGATCCTGAAAAGTCCGCGCGGATCATCAACACGCTGGCCGATCTCTATCTCCAAGACCAGGTTTCGGTAAAATTTGAAGCTACTGAGGAGGCGGTCGATTGGTTGTCACAACGGGTGACCGAACTGGAACAGGAATTCCAGGAAAGGGCTGACGCAATCACGACAGCGCGAGCCGAGACGGAGTTGATCAGCCCGGAGGCGCTGGAAGGGCTTTACGTGCAGGCCAAGGATCTGCGTGATCGCCTTGAGGAAATGCGCTCGCGGGCTGATGAGGCCGAAGCATCGGTAACGCAATTGCAAAGCTTGGCGGACATAGAGGATCGAGCCACCATTGTCGAGGAAACCGGAGATCCTGTACTGCGACGGCTTGCATCGCAGATCACGGCGGGAGACGAGGAAGCCGAAACCCTCTTCGCGCAACGACTCGATACTCTTATAGAGAACGCCCGTGACACCGCAGAGCGCAGACGTAGCCAAGCCAATGCGCTCGCCGCCTCATATCAAACCTTGCAACAACGGATCGACCGGCAGAATGCCGATTTGATGAGAATCCAGCAAATGCAACGCGAGGCCGACGCAACGGGTACGATTTACGAGACCGTCCTGACACGTCTCAAGGAAACCACCGTGCAACGCGGTCTGAATCAGGCCGACAGCCGGATCATTTCCGAAGGGATCATCGGTGAAAAGGTTGCTCCGCGCACGACGCTGATCGCGGCACTTTCCTTGGTGCTCGGAGGCATGGTTGGCATGGCAATCGTGCTGATACGGCAATACATGCATAACGGTTTCCGGAGTGCAGAAGAGCTCGAAGGTGCGACCGGCTTGCCGGTGCTGGGTCAAATCCCGAAAATGCCGTTCAAGGCCCGCGAAGGTCTCATCGGGTATCTGCACGACAAGCCCACGTCTGCCGCCGCCGAAGCGGTGCGCAACCTGCGTACCTCGCTGCTTCTGTCGGATATAGACAATCCACCCCAGGTGATCATGTCCACCTCGTCTCTGCCTGGAGAAGGAAAGACGACACATTCCATCGCATTGGCCCAGAATCTTGTCGGGCTAAACAAGAAGGTTCTACTGATCGAAGGCGACATTCGCCGACGTACTCTGAATAAGTATTTTGACGATGTTTCCGAGGGCGGGATCCTGACGGCGCTTTCGGGCGACAAGCCGCTGAATGAGTTGGTCCTGCACGATGACCGGATCGGGGCAGATGTGCTCATGGGCGAAGAATCGCGCGTCAATGCTGCCGATCTGTTTTCGTCAGACCGGTTCCGGGACTTTCTGGATCACGTGCGCCACACTTATGATTATGTCATCATCGACACCCCACCGGTTCTCGTGGTGCCCGATTCTCGGGTCATCGGCCAATATGTCGATGCGATCTTGTTCTCGGTGGCCTGGGATCGCACAAATCGTGCCCAAGTGATGAGCGCGCTGCGCGAACTCGAATCGGCTAAACTGAGGGTTACCGGCGTCGTCTTGGCTCAGATTGACCCCAAAGGTATGCGACGCTACGGTTATGGGGATGCGCACGGTGCGTATGGCGCGTATGGCAAGGGCTATTACGATGCAACCTAAGGCTTTTGTCATGATTGTGCGCAATTATATGTTTTGAAACATACGCTGGTGCTGTATGCTTCAACCTGAAACTGAAAGGATTGTGTGATGAAGAAAATCCAAACCCTGATTTCCGCCGGTGCGGTTGCCGCAGTGACGGCGCTTCCCGTCTTTGCCCAGCAGGCCAACTACACTACGACCCGTATGGGCGATGAGAGTGCAGAGCAAATTGCACAGCGGGTGGGAGCTTGCGGCGAAGCCGGCATAACCGCTGCGAATTTCGACACAGATGAGCTGATCCGCGTGCGCTGTGCTGGTGGCGCAGGCGGGCTTGAAGGCGGTCTTGGCACGGGAGCTGCTATCGGCGGTGCCATCGCTGCGGTTGCCCTGATTGGCTTGGCATCCGATGGATCCGACACGACCACGACAACCACCACGACGACCACAGGAACCACGAACTGATCGTTCCTGCTTCGTTAAGCTGATTGAAGATATATGAAAGGGGCAACGCATATGCGTTGCCCCTTTCTGTGTTCCAGAACACGTTCATGTCCGAGCAGTCTTATGATGGCTGGATCACCGTGACGCGATATTTGCGGGCGTGGTCAGGAGCGACGGAACAAATTGCTGGATCACGCGGTTCCATTTCGTGATCGGCTGTTCCTCGACAAAGACGATATCGTTGGGCCGCATCTCCATGCGCGTCGCCAGAGAGATGTTGATGGCATTGCGCGCATCGAGATGCCATGCGGTCACTGCCCCGAATTCCGCTGGATCGGTCGAGGGACGCAGCACGTAGATATTCGCCGGATTGCCGGTCCGGGTCGGCACCCCGCCGCCGTCATAGATCACATCGGCCAGCGTGGCCTTTTGGGCATAGGGCAAGGCGACACGGGCCTGCGCATCCACTTCGCCGGCCAGATAGATGTAATCGCGTGCTTCGGCGCCAAGCTCCGTACGCGCTTCGAAATTGCTGCGGCGCTCGTCCAGCTGGGCCCGACGCATGGACATTTCCGTGCTCATCATATCGAGCACATCAAGACGCGCCTGGCTGCGCAGGCGGATCACGTCCACCTCCTGCTGGTAGAACTCGAACGCCCGGTCCAGATCGAAACGCGTATCCACGAAAACCGCGTCGCCGTTAAGCAGTCTC
>NZ_JAWOAN010000097.1:0-82666 GCF_046498525.1 Yoonia sp. | reverse complement strand
TTGCGCATATTGCCAAAACGGGTGACGTATCGGATACGGAAATCGGCAATGCATTGAATGCCTACACTGTCCCTTGGGAGATTGTGGACTAAGATGGCGTACAAATGATGGAAAAAAGGACAGTTACGATGACAAAACTTGCGTTCTTGGGGCTTGGGGTGATGGGGTACCCCATGGCGGGGCATCTGCAGGCGGCAGGCTACGATGTGACGGTCTATAACCGGACAACGGCGAAGGCCGAAAAATGGGTCACCCAGCATGGTGGCAAAATGGCGAAAACCCCGCATGCCGCAGCACAAGGCGCTTCACTTGTCATGGCCTGCGTTGGGAATGACGATGATTTGCGCACGGTCTGCTTGGGCGAAGACGGTGCATTTTCGGCGATGTCGGCGGGTTCCATCTTTGTGGACCACACAACCGTTTCGGCAGCGGTCACACGTGAGTTGCATGACCTTGCCGCCGAGAAGGGGATTGCGTTTGTAGATGCTCCGGTATCCGGCGGTCAGGCTGGTGCCGAGAATGGTGCCTTGTCCATCATGTGTGGCGGTGCCGAAGATAGTTATGCGACCGCAGAAGCGGTGATCACAGCCTATGCGAAACTCTGCCGCCGGATTGGAGAGAGCGGGGCAGGGCAGATGACCAAGATGTGCAACCAGATCGCCATTGCCGGTTTGGTGCAGGGTCTTTCAGAGGCTCTTCATTTCGCGCAAAAGGCAGGCCTTGATGGGGAAGCCGTTGTCGAAGTGATCAGCCAGGGAGCTGCTGGAAGCTGGCAGATGTCAAATCGCTATCAAACGATGCTTGCTGATGAATGGGAACATGGCTTTGCAGTTGACTGGATGCGCAAGGATCTTGGCATCTGCCTGGATACGGCGGATGAAAACGGGGCGAGCCTTCCGGTGACGGCATTGGTCGATCAGTTCTACAAGGATGTGCAAAAGCTAGGCGGCGGGCGCTGGGATACGTCCTCGCTGCTCAAGCGGCTGCAGGCCTTGGGTTAGAAGATAGACACAGAGCGCCGGCCAAGACGGGCGGCGCAATGCAGTGACGGGACGAGGCATGGCGCCGTCCCGTCAATTGGTACTTTAGAACAGGGTAATATCCTGTGACGCCGGGGGGATTTTCTTTTCTGGAGGAAGATCCAGTGGAATTCCGGCAATCTGCAATTGCCGCGCAGCACCCGTCGCCGGCGTGAATTGGACCCGGCGGGCCTGCTGCCCCCCAAGGCTGCGGGACACACAAGGAATGCCTTCCTGCTGGAGGAAATTTTCGGCAAAATCCGCGTTCGACTGACCGATATCGCGCGCATGTGAAGTCATGCGTGCGCCACCAAACAGCTTCGCCAGAAGCCTGTGACGCTCTGCGCCGACCTGCAAAAGTCTGTTGATCAAAAGTTCCATCGCGTTGACGCCATAGCGCAGGTCATTGCTGCGCGGTTCGGCGCTTTGCGCGAGCAAGAAATGGTTCATTCCCCCAACATTTGCGGTGGGATCGTAAAGACAAACCGCAACGCATGAACCCAGAACCGTCGACATCACAAGATCACGTTCGCCTGACACTGCATAGTCACCCTGCACAATCGTGAGCGTTCTGACAGACACTTTCATGTGCACCCCTTCATCAGACAGGATTTGAGCAGGGCCGGTCCGATTTGCTCTATTGAGAGTTGTACACAAACGCCGCCCATTTCCATGGCAACCCGTGGCATGCCGTAGACAACGCTGGTTCGGGGATCCTGAGCGATTGTATGCGCCCCCGCCGCACGCAATCGTGTCAACCCGGCAGCGCCATCTTTGCCCATGCCAGTCAAAAGTGCAGCACTCGTTTGCGCGGCAAAGGGTAGTGCCGATTTAAACAACGCATCAACCGACGGTCGATGCCCCGTGACCGCTGCATCACGCTGCAACGCAATATGCGGCTTATCTTGCGGTGCCAGCATCAGATGCGCCTGATCGTTCGGCGCAAGGTAGATGTAGCCACGTTCGAGTGGCATACCATTTTCGGCCGCACGGACGGTGGCGGGACTGGCCGCGTTAAGCAATCTTATCAGGCTTTTTGAAAACCGTCCGCCGGTGTGTTGCACAATCAGCGTCGGCGGGCTGTGCTGATCAAAATGCTGTGTAACTGTCATCAGCGCATCGATCCCACCCGTAGATGAACCGATCAAGATTAGACGATCATGTTCAAGGGGGGGATGTTCAACGAACGTTTGTTGGTTGGTGTGCACGGAGCGAACCGTCAATTTTACATGTTGGATGGATTTTTTGACTTCGTTGTTGAGCGCCTGTTCCGGAACGATCAGGATACCCCGAAACAAAGGGTGTGAGTAGGCTGCACGGACGTCATTTGAAACAATAACGCAGGCGATATTCAAGATACCAAAGAGCGATGCAAGAAGTTCAAACTCGGCCCTGTTTGCCATTGCTTCGTCAATCACAACGCAATCGGGCATCTGATGCTCCGCAAGGTGGTACGTATCGGTAAGCGTAGAGGCCTGCAAGATGTCTATACCTGCAGCGAGTGTTGCGACCTGATGTCTCCAACGCGCAAGCAAGAGCGTAGACTGGTGTGCAATGAGAATCTTTATGTCATGTCCAAATAAAGCTGCCAACAGACACAGAACGTTCCAGCGGGACACAGCCATGACCGTCATGCCGACAACGGGACGGTGCAATTGTGATGCTGTCGCTCAAACTGAAATCACCACAAGATTGACAGGTGCCTCAATCACGATTGGGTATGTCGATCCTAGACCAAAACGTTGTCTTGCGGGGTTCGGGGACAGGATCAAAACAGCTCTATCTTCTGGCTAGAGAATGGAGTCCCTTCTTGTCTGGGCGAAGGATCGTCAGAGGCAATCGCATCACGGAGTTCTTGTATCTTCATTGGTTGGAAAATATCGGCGCAAACCAAAGTCGCAGAGGCAGGTGTCGCATCTGCCATCCTGTCCAACAGTGCTGCGATGTCATCGGTGGCCTGTTTGAGGAAATCGAGCGCCTGAAGACCCTCTGCTGCATCAGCAAGATCATTCAATCGGCCGTTGCAATCCAGTATCTGACGCTCGAGGTCCAAGACCTTGAGCCCCAATTGACTAACGCAGCCTCCGGTCCGACGCAGGGTATCTGCCAGCCGCACCTGTCCATCTGGAGTATGGCAAGGTGCAATCACAACGGGCCCACAACACTCTCAATGCAGTGCTTCATACTTGCTGTTGTGAAAGGTTTCTTGATGATATTGTTCAGGCCGAGCGCCTTTCCTTTGCTGACAAGATCAGGCGTAGGGTTGCCGGTGACCAGGATAAAACCAATCCGTGCAGTCGTTCGGTTCTGGCGCAATGCCTGTAGCAACTGCAGCCCGTCCATCCCCGGCATGTTGTAATCTGAAAGAACAAGGTGAACCGGATCATTCACTAGTTTGGTATAGGCAGTGCGCCCATCGTTTTCGGCTTGGTTTTTCCAAATACCCATTGCCTCGATCGACTGGACCAATAGCCCGCGACTGACGCCCATGTCGTCAACAATCATTATCCGTAAGGAGTCCTTCAAGCTCAATTTTTGTCTCCTTTATCCTGATCATTTCGGATTGGTTGTTTCTGGTAGCTTGTGATGCCGACACTTTTGAATGCAGATTCGGCTGGACCGTTGAGGCGCTCCGAATGACCAATCATAAGATAACCTTCATTCGATAGCGCGCCCGCCAATCGTTGCCACAAGCGTGCCTGCGTGGTTTTATCAAAATAGATCGCGGCGTTCCGGCAGAAAATGACATCAAATTTGCGCTTCATTGGCCAGTCGGCAATCAGGTTCAATTCCCCAAAAGAAATCATCGACTTGAGGGTATCATCGAAACGGATTTGACCGTTCTCCACGACTGCACTTTTTGATAGGGTTCGACGCCATTTCTCGGGGATCATTGCGATTTGCTCGGATGGGTAGGTCCCGCTGCGCGCTATCTTTATCACATGTGGATCGATATCTGTTGCGAGAACCTTGATATCCAGCTTGCGAAGGTCCGGCTCTGACGACAGTAAAGTCGCTGCGATTGAATACGCTTCCTGACCGGTCGAACATGCCGCCGACCATATCCGTAAAGGAGATCCGGCTTTTGCCTTGGATAGGATTTCTGGCACGATCTTTTGCTGAAGATACTCGAAGTGATGCGCCTCGCGAAAAAAATGCGTCACGTTGGTGGTCAGCGCAGATAGAAGATGCGTTTGCTCCTCATCGCCTTTGGTCTGATTGAGTAACTCACAATATTCCTGGAAACTGCCAAGGTTCAGTGCGCGCAGTCTTTTTGCCAAGCGGGAATGAACCAGTGCTTTCTTTGATGGTTGTAGAAAAAGGCCATACCGCGCATTGGCCAGATCCGAAATCATACGAAAATCGCGTTCTGAAAACGTGAAATCATGGGCTGCACCCAGATACTCAGAAGATATGTTTGCCATTATGCGGCCGTGTCCAAAGTCGCGGGCAATAAGGCATCAAGGCTGATGATCTTGATCATGTCATCGCCAGCGGGAATGATGCCCTCGACCGCGCGTGTTGCTGCATCTTCTTCTGTCTTGGGAGTTTCGCGAACCATGTCTGCACTTACCCCGAGGATCTCGGAAACGGATTCGACAAGGAGGCCGATAATACGTTCCTCAATCGCGGTTATGATGATGACATGCCTTTCGGTAGGTACGATGGCGCTGAAACCAAGCTTGGCGGCCAGGTCGAGTATCGGTATGACTGCCCCACGCAAGTTGATCACGCCAAGAACATAGGGCGGTGAATGCGGCAGCAGTGTTGCCGGAGACCAGCGCCGAATTTCCCGTATCTGAGTGATTTCGATACAGAAATTTTGTGCCCCGGCAACGAGTGTCACATACTCGATCTGTTTTTCGGTCTTTGGATCATCATGTTGCTGCATGTGCGACCTCTCCGCTCAACTTTGTGGGTGCGTTCATTTGTAAGGCTGGTGATGCCGCAATCGCGTCAGGATCAATGATCAGCGCGATTTTACCGTCACCGAGGATCGTGGCACCCGAAATACCTGATATTTCGCCATAGGTAGCTTGCATGCTCTTAACTACCACCTGTCGCTGATCGAGTATGTCATCGACAGCCAAGGCACATTGGTTAATCGACTCTGTCTGAATGAGCAGCAGGACGCGATCGGTCAGTGCGATTGCACTTGATTGCATCCCAAGTCTGGCTGCCAGATCAATGATCGGCACGTATTCACCGCGAATACGAAGCAATTCGTGACTTAGCCCAATCTTCGCAATATCTGTTGAAGAAGGGCGGATCGTCTCCAGAATACTTGTGATGGGCATGACCATTGTTTGTCCACCCACCTGGATGATCATTCCGTCCATCACGGCGAGTGTCAGTGGCAGTGTAATCGAGAACGTCGTTCCTACACCGGCTGCGCTACTAATCGCGATGCGCCCGCCCAGCGTGGAAATTGCCGTTTTGACAACATCCATTCCAACGCCCCGACCGGACAGATTTGTCACCACGGTTGCAGTCGAAAACCCGGGCGCAAAGAGCAAGTGATCGATTTCCTGGTCGCTGAGCACGACATCTTCTGAAATTAGGCCTTTGCTTTGCGCAATCTCTTTGATGCGGTTACGGTCAAGCCCCGCTCCATCATCAATAATTTCGATGACGATGCTGCCGGATCGCTGGCTTGCCGTCAGGCGAAGCGTTCCAACTGGTGGTTTGTTCCCTGCCATACGGGCCTCGGGAGTTTCAATCCCATGATCAATTGCGTTCCTGATCATATGCGTCAGCGGGTCGGCAAGGCGTTCGACAACGATTTTGTCAACTTCCGTGCTTTCCCCTTCGGTTACCAGATGAACTTCTTTGCCAGTCCCCTCCGCGGCCTCGCGCGCGATACGCAGCATGCGCTGAAACAGTGGTTTGACCGGCTGGGCGCGGATTGCCATCACCCCTTCCTGAATTTCGCGCGCAAGAAGTTTGTAATCATCTAGATCACCATGCAACTCGGCGCTATTCGGCAATGATGCTTCGTCGATTCTCTGGGAAATCACGGATTGATTGATGATTAATTCGCCAACTGCATTTATCAGCCGGTCAACCCGTTCAGGATCAACACGCAAAGTGCTTGTGGGCTTCTTTGTTGGTTTATCTGCCTTGTTTGCTGCGGTCGTTGAATTGCCCGCGTCGGGGGCCGGGATGATCGCTGCGATAGCGTCAGGGACCGGAGCGTTCAGTGGTACGTTGTCATCGGCAAACGGGGACAAGTCTTGGAATTCTGCGGTAATGCGGAGATCGCAGAGCTCCTCTGCGAATTGGAATACCTCACGGATGGCAATGTCATTTTGCTGGTTTGCGACTTTTACCTGCCAAGCCAGGTAGCCTTCATTACAATCAAATGTTTCAAAGCTGTCGGGCAGCCCAGCGGTTCCCGCAGTGATTTCACAGTCACCAAGTTCCTTCAACGCTGCAATGAACAAAGCCGGATCATTGCCCGTCGCATAAAACTGTTTATCCGGTTGAAACTGGACAAGAAATGTTTTGGCGCTCTCTGGCCCGTCAAAGGACAGGGTCAGCGCCTCGAACACAAATTCCTTTTCAACCAAGTCTTCCGCGCGAAGAAAGGCCTGTAGCTCTGTCACAACTGGATCAACCTGTTCGCGGTCAGCGGGCAGATCATCCCTTGCTGCGTCAACTAGATCGGCCAGTATATCGCCTGCGCGCTGCAAGACACGCAGCAGTGTGTCGTCAGCTATCAGATTGTTACCGCGGACTTCATCCAGCACCGTTTCGAAGGTATGCGCGAAACCCACCAGATCTTCGAGTGAAAATGCCCCCGCCGCACCCTTGATCGAGTGGACGGAGCGGAACACCGCGTTGACCGTCTCAGTGTCCGCGCGTCCTTCGCGCATGTCTTTCAAACCGTCAGACAAGGCCACCAGAAGGTCTTCGCATTCTTCAAAAAAGGCATCAAGGATCGCGGTATCAGTCATCAGTCAGCTTCCCGTGAGCCGTCGGACGACGGACACCAAAGCGTCGTCATCGAAGGGTTTGACAATCCAGCCTGTCGCTCCCGCCTTGCGGGCACGTTCCTTGAGGGCGGCACCGCTTTCCGTTGTCAATACGAGGACCGGAACAGCACGGTTCACGTTTCCTTGCCGGATGTCGCCAATAACGCCAAATCCATCCTTCTTGGGCATGTTGACATCTGTGATGACCAGATCTGCATCGGCGTCCTGGAATTTTGCAATGCCATCAACACCATCAGTGGCCGTTGTTACAGCAAAACCAGCCCTTTCAAGCGTGACTGTCAGCAGTGTGCGGATTGTGCGGGAATCGTCGATTGCCAGGATATGGGCGCTCATGCAGACACCTGACCGGGTGCACGCAGTTCGGAAAGTCCGAGCAGTGCCAAGCCCTGCACAAAGCCATTGGATGGATTCACGAAAGTGACCTTGAGTGCGTTGGCGCTCCAACATCTGCATGCCATCGCGAGCATTTGCGCGGTCAGCCCGCTCAACCTTTCGACGGCACTGCATTCAATCGCGAGGTGTTTGTCGGATGCGCTGGCGAGGAATGCATGAAAACGCTGACAGTCCTCAATCTTCATGGTTGGGGAGAGTGCAAAGCGTGCGGTGACGTCATCCATTGGCAGGCCCATTCTTATTACTGGAAGAAACGGTTCAGAAACAGCTTCGGAAACCGGTATGACCGCTACCAGCTTAATTTCGCGTAAATGGGGAACAGATTTTTTAAGGCCTAAACGGGCCGCCAATCTGCCGCTGCGAAATCCTAAATCTCGGTAATGCACTCGACATTCGACCAAGACCTTGGGTAGGTTCGCCCAACAGACTGAGGAACAGCAGCCTAAAAAGGGTGGAAACCACCGCATGACAAGACGTATTCAGGGCATCGCCTTAACATTTCTGCTCTCTGCCAACATGGCGTCCGGAGTTTTTGCAGAGGGTATCGGGGGGCTTTCTCAGGCAATTGATACACCACGTGCGGTCAGTGGTGTCGCTGATGATCTGACAATTACTTTTGATTACCGCGCTGACTATCGTGCGCTGTCTTTTGGCCTGCAGCCAAGTGACCGGTTCGAAGTCGGTATCAGTTTTCCGACTTACGACGAGGGTTCGGCCAGTTCGAGCGGAAACGAGTTGAGCTTTGGTCTGCGGTTTCTGGACGAGGGCATCTATCTGCCTGCGTTGACAGTCGGTGTGGTTGGCTTTGGCAGTGATGACCGCGGATCGGGAGAGTACGTCCTTGCAAGCAAAACCATAGGTCCCGTGCAGGCTTCTGTCGGTCTGGGCTGGGGGCGATACGCGCAAGAAATTGCACAGGATCGCGGGCAGGATGACCGGGTTATTCGGACAGATCATTTGTTCGCAGGCGACGCGGAACCCTTTGCAAATATCTTGTGGGATACCGGTTTGAACGGGCTTATCGCGGCAACTGAATATAGTGGTCTTGGCGGCCCCGAAGCCGACGACACTCTTGCAGTAAGCCTGTCTTTTGAGCTGCTTGAAGGCCTGACCGTAACGGGGTTGGTGAACAATCAGGGGGATGGAGGGCTCAGGTTGGTGTTCGCGGCAAATCCGACACGGCCCTTCGTGCAAACGGACATCGGGCGCGGCCCGCACCCTTACGTCGAAAACACGGACGCCCGCGCAGTCCAGCCACCGCAGACAGAAGAGCAGGTCTTTGCGGTTCTCAAAGAGCGGCTTGAAAAGGAAGATATCGCGATCCGACGCTTTTCGATTACTGGCGATACGATTGATGTGACGGCATCGTCCGGCATCGATGCGGTTTATGCGCGGATCGTCGGGCGGGTTGCGCGCGTGCTTTCCGCGGTCGCACCTGCGAACATCACGACGTTCCGTGTGACACAGAACACAGGCGCCTTTGATAGCAATGTTGTGGTGTTGGACAGGGCAGGGCTCGATCAGGCGGTCGGCGCGCCAAACGCGTCAGAACTGGCCTGGGACGCAACGTCATTCGAAGCGAGCCCTTTGCACAGACCGGCGGCGCTGGGCGAAAGGACGTTCCAGCCGAACTTCAGCTACGGTTTTGAACCGACATTCAAGGCGGACTTCATCACTTCGGACACGTTGCAGTTGACAGGCACGTTCAATGCGACCGCGCGTTATACCTTTTCTCCGCAGACCTTTGTCGCGGGCACAATCGGGTATCGTTTCCTGAACCAGTGGACCCAGCAGGATCCTCCGGAAGAGCCGCAGCCGCGCTCTGATTTCACCTCTTATGCGCCTGACGTCCCCTTTTTGGAGTCATTGATCGTCCGGCATCGTTTCCGGATCGCGCCCGCGGTCTACAGCAGGGTTTCTGCGGGCCTGTTCGAAAGGGCCTATGGCGGGGTTAGTGGCGAAATGCTCTGGCGCGATCCCGAGCAGAACTTTGCTTTGGGATTAGAGGCCACATACGTTCAAAAGCGCGCCTATGAAGGGTTGTTCGGCTTTGAAGATGCCGACGCAACAACGCTGATCGGCAGCGTTTATGCCAATATCGGACAGAGTGGTGATTTTGTGATCCTTGATGCGGGCCAACACCTTGCCGGGGATTTCGCGGTTGGGCTGACAGTCGGGCGGAACTATCGCAATGGCTGGCGCATCGCGGCCTCCACCGGTTGGAGCGAGAAACGCGACTCCGCGCTCCAGTTTGGTGCGGAAATTGCAATTCCGCTGTCTTGGACATCTGCCAGTGGCGGAAATGGAACGACAAACTTGTCTGTTGGTGGCCAATCCGGCGATTTCGGATCGCGGGTCAGCGGGACGGGAACGCTCTATGACGAACTGCGTGCGTCCGACAAAAGACGGATCGAAGATGGCTTTGGGGAGTTTTGGAATTGATCAAGGTTGTTTTCTCTGCGGGTCTGATCATGGCCTTGTCCGGTTGTCTGGGAACGCTTGGCCAGATGCGTGACGTTATCCTGAACCCCGATCAAGAGCCTGAAATTGCGGTCCAGAAAGTCAACCGCGCCGCTATTGAGCAGGCGGACCTTGCGGCTGTATTGATACTGAGCCCAAAAATCGGGCTTGGCACTGTCGGGATCGCGATCCAGATGCGGGATGAGCGGATCATCTACAGCACCAACGAGAACCGTGGTGTGACGCTTGATGGCGGGCTGATCTATGCGACATTCGGGCTTGGCACAAACCTGCAGGCGGTCACGACACAAGGTGATGACCCTTTGGTGACCGAAGCCAAGGCAGGAAACTGGCCTGACGAAGTGACCCGCAAATATCATCTGTCCCAGCGCGGCACGTCGTTTGCGCAGATAACGGCAACCTGCCGCAATCAGGTGGGAAGAGCGTTGGAAATTGACGTCGCGAGTGCAAACCGGCGTGTCATTGAAGTTGTCGAAACCTGTATTACCGACGCAGGCGAAGGCTTTAACAACCTGCATTACCTTGATGCCGTGACCGGACGCGTTTGGCGGACAAACCAATGGACAGGGCCGGTGCAAGGTAACATTCAGATTGATGTGATCGAACAGTTCAATCCCTGAACATACCCGGGCGCGATGTCAGTCAACGGTATAGCGGGCGCATAACGTCGTCTTTTGGACCTTGTCCATCGTGTTGCGGGCAATTCCGCCAGCATGACCTACCGTTTGGGGTTCTTGAACTTTGCAAGCTCGGTCGCGACATATGCCTTGGTCGACGCCTCGTTGAGTGGGGCGCGCTCGGGCACCAGTGCCGCAATCACGCTTTTGGCAAAATCAGCATCCGGCACGCCGAAGACAGCACTTTCCAAGATGCGGTCGACACTGTTCGGGACATCTTCAATCTCCTTGGGTTAGATGTTGTAGCCCCCAGAAATAATCTGTTTGGTTCTAACGCCAAAGCTGCGGTTTTGCGCAACGAGATGACCCGTCTCATATCACCTTTTAGGGCGGGATCGTCACGCTACGCCTCCAGCCCGTCTCTGGGCCGTTAAGGTGACATTAACCCATAGCGTTCAAGGTCAGGAATCAGAACCGACGGATTGTCGGTTCATTGATTTGGGAAGTTACGGCCGTTGCTTGATGTTAAAAAAGACACCCTTACGATGAAGCAAACGCATCTGGCGTTTGGTCAGGGTGCCGCAGTTGCAAGACCTGTCATTGGTTCCAAGCGGTTCTTTGATATCGGGCTTTCGATTTTGCTACTGCCTCTTTTTGCGATTGTCGCCATTGCGTTGGTGGTTCTCAACCCGTTCTTCAATCGCGGCCCGTTGATGTACTACCAGCGCCGAATGGGGCTGGGGGGACAGCCTTTTCAGGCTTGGAAATTCCGCACGATGATGCCGGCAAAGGCCATTGTGCGCGGTGCTTATGATGGGTTGGAGGAAGACCGGATTGCGCATATGGGGCGGATTTTGCGCAAGGCACGGATTGATGAACTGCCGCAGATTATCAATGTCCTGCGCGGTGAAATGAGCCTGATCGGCCCGCGCCCCGACCTTTACGAGCATGCCTGTATCTACATGAAGACCGTCCCGGGGTATTCGGCCCGTCACCAGATCATGCCGGGTATCAGCGGGTATGCACAAACACAAGTAGGCTATGTCGATGGCGAGGAAGGTGTCCAGCGCAAGGTGGCGGCGGATCTTTATTATATCGGACATGCAAACCTCCGGCTGGATTTATGGATATTATGGCGCACGCTTTGCGTGATTGCCGCAAGAGAAGGCCGCTAGCGAGGGGGTGTTGCGCTGATTACCGGACGCAGGCCAAAGACGTTGGCAATTTCCGGCTCTTAGGATTGGGGATCATTCCAAACCGGAGACCAAGAATGCCTGATCCTTTTGACACTGACTATGTAAACCTGACCTCGCCAGCGGTTGCCCATTACATCATCAATCCGTCTGATGCAGTTGATTTGCCGGTGCGACCACGTGCTGTTTTTGTAAATGCAGCAGGCACGGCCGTGTTGCAGGACAACGACGGAGAGGCGGTCAGCTACAACCTGACTGCTGGTGCTGTCCTTTCCATCCGTCCGACCCGCGTTCTGGCCACGGGGACAACGGCGCAATTGGTTGCGTGGTATTAAGTATGATTGGAATTGAACTTTCACCCGGCGCGGGGCCGGGCACCGCGCCCGAACCGCGCCCTCTGGCGGCATTTTTTGCGCATGGCGGGGGCCGGTTCGTGGCCCTTGCCGCTGGGCTTGACGGTGGTTTGACGGTCTGGACCGAAATGGGGCCGCATCACGCTGCCCGCCTGCGCCTTGATCGGCAGAATTCCGGCAGGCGTCTGTCATGGCGCGAAACTCAAGTCATGGAGTTGCGCAATGTCTACCCTGTTAGTGCGATGACCCTGACGGGGAGTTGGTCCCAGTTGCAGACCTCCGGGTCCGGGCGCGCGGCCAGCTATACCGGAAATCGCGCAATCAGTACGGGATCGACAGGCGCCAGTGCAACGGTGCAGGTTGATCGTGACCAGCCATATGATCTCTGGATCAATTATACAGGCCGGACGAGCGGTGGGTACGTGAAGGTCGAGATCGACGGTGCGCAGGCTTTGGTCAATGAAATCAGCGACCCCGCAGGATTGGGGTTCAAGGCGTTCTCCAGCCATGCCGCGACTGATCTGACACGTCGTCAAACCATCAAGGTCGCCAGTGGCTTGTCCGGCCAGCACGCGGTTCGCCTGAGCTTCGGCGGGGCCGCTTTTCCCGGTGGAGCCGCGATCATGGTCGAGGCGGTGACGATAACAGGCTCATTGGCCGATCCGCATATCCTGCCACCGTTATGGCGCCCGGATACGGCCTATCAAATGGGCGATGAAGTCCAGTTTGGGGGGATGTATTACGCGGCCCGTGCAAATGGCGCCAGCGGGATTGCGGGGCCAAGTCACATGAGCGGAATTGCGTCGGATGGTGCGCTGGACTGGCGCGCCGATGATCGTCCGACCTATCCCGAATTCACCGTCATCGATTATGCCTCTGAACGCGAGTATGCGGTCCGGCTTGAAGTGGGCGGCGACGTGGTCGAAGTCGGGGGGCAGACCCACGGACATGACGCTTTGGTGTCGCAGACGATCTTGGTTGATGGCGTGCCATGGTTGCCTGAAACCGCCGGAAACGGATTGACGGTTGGGGCGCAGATTGGCGTGGTCGAAACGACCACATGGCAAACCGCCGGAAGCGGACCGCTCGCAACCTGTCGGACCAGTCGCAGCATCAGCGCCGGGACGATCCACCATACCATGCAGGTTGATGTGACCGCGGCTTCCATGGATGTGAAGTGGCTTTATTTCGGGATGTTGCCCTTTGTCCGCTGGGATGGTGAAAGCGCGACGACTGTGGTTGATACGCTGACTGCGGAAGATGACGCAGTGCTAACGATTGCTGATTATGCCGGTCAAATTGATGATCAGATTAATTTCCCGACGGCCCAACGGCTTGGCTTGGCGGGAACGACAGCCCAGACAGATTTTGTCTATGGTCATGAAGCAGGTGCCTTGCCTGTTCCGGGTAACCGGCTGGATCAATGCGATGCGTTTGTTCTGCCGAATGTCGATGGCAGCCAGCCAAGTGGTTCAACTGACTGGCTGGCGAAAGCCTATATCAGTGCCAGAACGCAAGACGGGCTGACCTTGCAGAGCGGTGATATTGTGCATTTTTTCAATCGGCATGTACTGTCGGTGCCAGCCTGAAACGAGGGGCTGCTGTCTGCGGCCCCTCAGATCGCCTGTGCGGCCCCGATCACGTTGATGCAGGGATCATCGGAGAGTTTGCGCATCTTCCTGATGTTGATGTGCGACAAGGTCAGACCTGTGGCGGGACGGTCGATGTCCTCCAGTGCCGCTAGCCCGCGTTGCACCACATCCAGCGGTGTTTTGGACCACCGCACGGCATATATGATCGCGTCGGATTGACGTGCAATCAAACGCGTTCTGGGCGCATGCAGGACAGGGGGGGCATCTATGATGATATGATCATAGGCGATCCGCAGGGTTTTCAAAAGCGTCGCGAATTGATCAAGCAAGAGGGCCTCGTTTTGCTCTCCACTTGCGGGCATTACCAAAACCGCCGCGCCGAGTGTCGGGCTTTGTGCATCGCATTGTCCGCTGGACCAGCTTTCTTGTGCAAGCTCAAAGACGTTTTGACCTATCACGGACCGCAGCAATAGGGTGTTGTCATCGGCACCCACCAGAATAACACGCTTGCCCGCCGCCGCGAGGCTATGCGCCAGCAGGATCGCATTTTGTGTTTTGCCTTCGGATTGAATACTGGACGTTGCCAACAAAACCTGCGCCGGTTGCCCGCGTGTCATCAGCGCATAAGCAGCGTGCATGCTCGTCAGCGCCTGCGACAGGTCGGACCCGGGAGCGAGCGGAAACGTCCGCTGCCCCTTTTGCAAACGCCGCAGTGCACGGGATGAAAATTGCACCAACACCGGCAGTCCGGTTGCGTCGCGCAGGCTGGATCCATCGACGATCCCTTTATGCATCTGGTGCAGGATCGACACCAGCATCACGCCAAGCGCCACCCCCAACATCGCCGCGATTGTCAGCAATTGGATTTTGTGTGGCCCGATGTATGTGCCGTCGGCGGCAGGTGCGATCCGCTGCGCATTTGGCGTGCCGAGCCCTTGCTGCAAACGGTTTTCGTGCAATCGGTCCAGAAACGTTTGATAAAGCTGGCGGGTCGCGTCTGCTTGAAGCTGCAACTGGTGAAGCTGGGCCAATCCGGCGGATTGGGCAGACAATTGCGCGCTTAGGCGGCCTTTCAGCGCGGCGACTTCGCCAATTCTGGCACGCATTTGTGTCATTTCGGCCGTGTTGCGGGCTGTGCCGCCTTGGGGGGCGCGTTCCAACACGGCCAGCATGCTGTGCGCTTCGATCAGGTCCTGGTCCGCGGCAAGAATCTGGGTGCTGAGCGTATCAAGACTGCTTTCTTCCTGCACCTGTGCTGTGGCGATCAGTGCAGCAATCTGCATTCTTTCGGTTTCTAGTTGCTTGCGCAGGTTGTCGACGCGGGCTTGCAACCACCCCTCAGCCTCCGTCCGGGCTTGCATTTCAAGTGTTTCGAGATGTGTCAGATAGAGCGCTGCAGTCGTGTTCGCCAATAAGGCTGCCTTGGGGCCGTTGCCGCTGCTTGCAGTGATCTTGAGGATGTAGGTATCGGGTTGCCTTGCGACCGTGAGTGTGCGGCGCAGGTTCTCGACCGTTTTCTGAAGCACTGCCGGTTCGTCCCGCCCCTGCTCGGAAGTCCCGGCAAGAAAATGCCTGATCTGTGTGCGAAGCGTGCGCAAGGCTAGCGGTCTCTGCGGTGCAAGGTATCTGTTGAACTCTGGGTCCGACAGCAGGTCCAGTTCCGTGATGACAGTGGTCAACACTTTGTCTGAAGTGGCCAGCGCAACCTTGGTGTTCAGTGTTGCGTCACCAATGACAGGTTGCTGACGCGCATCGCCCAACGCCCCGTTGGGTGTATCCAGTTGCAGGGTCGCCATCGCCGCATATTGCGGGGGCACGATGCGGAAGGTGTAGTATCCCGCCAACGCGATCATCACGATAGTCGTACAGACGATCAGCCATTTACCATGCCAGACAACCCTTAACATCGCGAAGATATCAAGCGGGGGGATCTTTTCGACCCCGTCTATTCTGACATCCTGCGGGCGGTGCCCGCCTGTCGTGTTGCGTGTTGTCATCTGAAACCGAGCTCCGGTGGTTCTGGTCCTTCACAGCCAAGACACCACAAAGGAGTTAACCTTTAATTAATCACAATGAATGAGGACTAAAGCTGACGCCGTCTTTGGTTAACGGCGCGTATAGATGGTTTTCGTTCGATGCTCGGAGCAAAGCTCGCAAGTTTGGCAAAGCAAGGTACCGCGCAGGCTCTTGGCCTGCGGGTTGCGATAGTGGGCCTGAATTTCGCGGTGATGCTTGGTCTTGCCGCCCTGCTGGGATTTGAGACATTTGGCCGTCTGGCGGCAGTTTGGGGGGCGGCGCTGGTCGCAGGCACGGTCGTTTCGTTGGGTGGGCCGGTGATCCTGTTGCGCATGTTGACTGACGGGCAGGGGATGCGCGCTGTAGATATCTGCAAGATCGCTGTTCTCTTCCCCTGTCTTCTGGCTCTGCTCGTCTGGACCATCGGCATGGGGATTTGGCCGGATATGCCGTGGGCCGCCATCCTGATTGCGGGGTTTGTCACCAATGTCCTAGTATGTCTGGCCACGGTGATGCGGGCGCTGGGAAGTGTACAGGCGTCGATGGCGCTGCGCGATGCGGGGCCACAGGTTGCCTTGGGCGTGGCCGGGGTTGCGGGGCAGGGCGCGCAGGCTGAAGTGATTCTGCTTGGGTCTGCCGGAACGATGTGTGCGCTGTCTGTCGCGGGCTTTATCTGGATTTACCGGCGTCGTTGCCAGTTGTTGCTCTCGACTGGTGGGCGTCCGTATTTCAGCATGTCGCTTTGGGCGGCGTCGGTACTGGGCATGGCAGTCGCGCAGATGGACCTGATCGTCGGCGGGGCCGTGATGTCCGCCGAGCAGTTGGGTGTTTATGCCGTATTGCGCCGCATCGCCAATCTGGTTGCTTTGCCGGTCACTGTGGCGACATGGGTCAGCTCACCTGATATTTCGGCAGCGCATGGTGCGGGTGACAGGATCGCGCTGGCACGCGCCAGTGCGTATGGCAGCCAGATTGCAATGTTGCCTGGGCTTGCGCTTTTCGGATTTGGCGTTCTGCTGGTGCCGCTCTTGCCTTACGTCCTGCCGCAACAGGCCGGAGGTGGTTCTGCCCTTGTTTTTTCAATTCTGCTGCTGGGAGCCTTGGGACAGGTGGCCTTGGCGTCAAGCTTTACCGTGGTGACGCTTTGCGGATTACCGGGGCTTGCGCTGGCTGCGCGCCTGCTGATGGTCCTCCTCTACCTGCTTTGGTCTCAGTGGTGGGGCACGGAATTGAGCGCAACGTCCAATGCGCTGGGGTATGCCGGTGCGCTGACGCTGGGTGGCATCGCCCTTTGGTGGGCTGCGAAACGCCGACTGGACATTGATACATCGGCGCGTGTCTTGCTGCGCGCGAAGGGGGGGCAATGGAGAACCTCCTGACCTTGCTGTTGGCCCTCATCTGCTGTGTGATCCCGTTTTGGCTGGGTGTGCGGCACGGGATGGTGCGCTTTTTGTCTCCGATGCATTTGCTGGGCTATTTCTGCACGTTCGGTTTTCTGCTGAAGGTCGCGGTTTACGGCATAATGCCAGAGTACGCCTTCTACAGCCGCTATATCGACACATCCGCTGCGAAGCAGACGGGGGCGATCTATCTGGCCGGTTTTATTTTGCTGATGTGTCTGGGCTATCGCTGTGCAGTGCGTCCGATTGATCCAGCACCTGCCGTCCGCGAGGCGCGGATCGTGGCTAACGGGCTGGTCCGCCAAGGCTGGCTGTTTGCTGCGGCTTTTGCAGTGGCGGGATTCACATTTGCGCTGTTGTTGCAGGCGCGGGGCCTATCCGTTTTCTCGGCTGATCTTTTGACCGTGTTCAATCAGGACAAGCAGATCAACGTGGGCGCTAACGGGGTGGGTGCGACGCTGGCAGGCCTCAAGACCTTGTTCGTCGTTCCCAAATGCGCGTTCGTCTTGCTGTTGGCACAGGGGCTTGTGCGGCAGTCGCGTTGGCTTATGGCGCAGGCTGCGATGCTGGCGGGTCTGCTTGTGGCCATTGCTTTGGTGTCCGGCGACAGGTTCGAATTGGTCGAGTTGCTGGTCTTTGCAAGTGCAACCTATCTGCTGCTTGGGTTTCACGTTGGATTGCGCACGGTGATCCAGATGACCGCCGGAGCGGTCGGCGTCCTGTTTCTGAGCGCCTATATGACCACGCTACGCGGTACCGATGCCTCACTTTTGCATCAGATCGTCGGCTCTACGTATTTCCTCGATATCAACGCGGCGATCATGGTGACTGATCAGGTAAAGCCCGACTCCTACCTGCTGGGCGAAAGCTATGGTTGGTGGGCCTTTGGCTGGGTGCCGCGTGCAATCTGGGTCGACAAGCCCGCGATTGATCTGGGCGTTTTCCTCAAGCGTGACGTGATGCAGGTGGCCACCGGCGGGGCGTTCAACGTCACCGGCCCCGGCGAGGCCTTCATGAATTTTGGCTGGGCGGGCGTTCTTGTGGGCTTTGTGCTTGGCTGGGTCTACCGCCGCTTGGAAGTGGCGCTTCTCTCGGCGCGTGCAACATTGCGATTTGCCGGCTTCGCCCTTTATCCGTTGCTGCTTTATCCGTTTGTGCAGGCGTCGCTCCATTCATCATTCAGCGGGTTCATCGTGGGGGCTGCGGCGCAAGGGGTGCTGATCCTTGCGATGATCACCCTCTTTTTGCCGCGCTATCGGCTGGCTGTGTCCACACCATTCAACGCGAAAGGGTCACTTTATGTTTAGGCTTTGTTTTTGGACTTTGCGGATCTGGGCAGCGGTCCGGCGACGGTTGGCGCACCGGCTTGCAACACGGTTGCATCGGGCCAGCCTTGCGAAGGTCGGGCTGCGGTCGCGGTTCCAGACCGGCATCCGCTTTGATTGTCCTGATCGGGTCAGTATCGGGGCGGACTGCATTTTCTGGCGCGGTGTGGGTGTGGCGGCCGAGGGTGACGACGCGGCTTTGCAGATCGGGGATCGGGTGCAAATCAATCGTGACGTTCTGTTGGACATGACCGGTGGCTTGACCTTGGGCGACGATGTCTTGGTGTCGGAACAGGCGGTTATTTATACACATGATCATGGGTTGGACCCGCACGCAGCCGCGATGCAGTTGCCCAAGACGATTGAACGCGATGTCTGGATTGGCATGCGGGCTGTCGTTCTGGCGTCGTGTCGTGTCATCGGGTCCGGTGCCGTGATTGGTGCAGGTGCGATTGTGACACGCGATGTACCGGCTGGGGCGATTGTGGTGGGCAATCCTGCCAAAATCGTAGGCTATCGCAAATTGGTCGAGGTGGCGGCATGAAGGTGCTGCACATCGTTCCGACATTCTATCCGGCCACCTATTGGGGCGGACCGATCTGGTCGACCAAGGCGATTTGTGATGGCATCGCGGCTGTGCCCGATGTGGAATTGCAGGTCCTGACATCGGATGCGGCGGGTCCTGCGATTTCGGATCGTGTCACGCCTGCCACGCTGCCCTATCCCGTTCATTACGCGCGCCGTATGGCAGGGCATTGCATTGCACCGGACCTTTTGGCGCGTTTGCCACGCGCGATCCATTGGGCTGATTTGGTACATGTTACAGGCACCTACAATATGCCGACATTGCCTGCTTTTGCCTTGGCGCGTGTGCTGGGCAAGCCTCTGGTCTGGTCCCCGCGTGGGGCACTCCAAGCCACCGAGGATTGGGCCGAAGCCCCGCACCTGCGTATCAAGCACGGGTTTGAACATCTGGCCAATATTTTTCGTCCCAGAGACACCGTGCTGCACGTGACCGCTGCACAGGAAGCCCGGCAAAGCGTGCGACGTTTGCAGGGCATTGCGCGTGCGGTCATTCCAAACGCGGTCGATATTCCCGTGGACCTGCCGCAGCGTCAAAGGGACGGGTCCGGCTGCCGTTTGATGTTTCTCAGCCGTCTTCATCCAAAGAAGGGGTTGGAGGCCCTTTTCGATACGATGGCCCGTCTGCCGTCCCGTTTCACTCTGGATATTTACGGCACCGGCGATGCGGCCTACGCGCGGATGTTGCAGCTACGTGCCAACTTTTCAAATGGCCGTATCCGCATGCATGGACATGTCGAAGGCAAGGCGAAAGCTGCCGCCTTTGCAGGGGCCGATCTGTTTGTCCTGCCATCCCATTCCGAGAATTTCGGCATCGTTGTCGCCGAGGCGCTGGCCCATCGCGTACCGGTTCTGACGACACAGAGAACGCCTTGGCAAGAGCTAGAACGGCATGGCTGTGGACGTTGCATCGATCTGTCGCGCAGTGACCTTGCCGCAGAGATTGCGGCACTTGCAGAGCATGATCTTCTGCAAATGGGCGAGCGTGGACGCGCTTGGGTCCGCCGTGATTTTTCCACGGCGGCGATGGTGGCGGCCTTTGAAGGGCTGTACCGCGATCTGGCGGGGCAGGGCTTTCAGGAGGTGATGGTTTGACACCGCTGACCGTTATCATCCTGACCAAAGATGAGGCGCGCCACATCGCAAGGGCGATCGCTTCCGTGCGCGCGTTGGCCGACCGCATTGTCGTGGTCGACAGCGGCTCGACCGACGCAACGGTACAGATTGCGCAGGAACACGGGGCAGAGGTGCTGTTTCATGCGTGGACCAACCACGCGGTACAATTCAACTGGGCGCTGGACCAGATCAGGGATGCGCCTGGCTGGGTGCTGCGGCTGGATGCCGATGAGGTCGTCACGCCGGTGCTAGCCGCCGAGATTTCAGCAGGCTTGCCGGATGTTGACGGCTGCTATGTGGGGCGGGGGATCAAATTCATGGGGTATTTGGTCCGTCATGGCGGCGTGTTTCCTGTCCCGACGATGCGCTTGTTTCGCAATGGCAAGGCGCGGTGCGAGGCGCGATGGATGGACGAACATATCGTGGTGGACGGACTGACCACTCACCTGCGCGGGCAGATCATCGACGACAATCTGAACCCGCTTGATTGGTGGGTGGCCAAACACAATGCCTACGCCAGTCGCGAGGTCGTTGACGTGTTGAACCGGGAGCATGGCTTTTTGCCAGATGCGGGCGATCTGCCGGGCGCCGGAGCCGCAGCCATGAAGCGGTGGCTGAAGCTGCATCTTTATGCGCATTTGCCTGCGGGCCTGCGCGCAGGCGGCTATTTTGTCTACCGCTATGTTTTCCGCCTTGGTTTTCTGGATGGCCCGCAAGCGCGCGCTTTCCATGTGCTGCAGGGGTTTTGGTACCGCTATCTGGTGGACGCGAAACTGGCTGAGTTACGCCGCCATATGAGTGCCACCGGAGCCTCTCCGATAGCGGCAATCAGGGATGTTTTGGACATTGACGTGACGGTCCCTGAAGTTAATCAAAAGGATATCCCTGCATGAAAATCTCTGTTGTGACCGCCGTGATCAATGGGCAGGCGACCCTGCCTGCGATGCTGCAAAGTTTGAAGGCACAGGATCATCCCGATGTGGAACATGTCGTGCAGGATGGCGGATCAACCGACGCGACGCTTGCGATATTGCAGGCACAGGGGCATCAGAACATGGCGCTGCGATCACTGCCGGACAGCGGTATTTACGATGCGATCAACCGTGGGATTGCCCGCGCCTCGGGCGATATCATCGGGCTGTTGCATGCCGATGACCAACTGGCAGCGCCGGACGTGCTGGCGCATGTTGCCGCTGCGTTGGACGACCCCGGTATCGACGGCGTCTATGGAGACTTGGACTATGTTTCGCGCGATGATGCCACACAGGTGATCCGGCACTGGATCGCGGGGCCCTATTCTGCGGCACACCTCAAGCGGGGCTGGATGCCGCCGCATCCGACGCTTTATCTGCGCCGCGCGGTTTTCGAGCGTGCAGGGCTTTATGACACAAGCTATCAAATCTCGGGCGACTATGATGCCATGCTGCGGTTCCTGACGGCTGGCAAGGTTCGATTGGGATACATCCCACACGTCATGGTGCAGATGAAGATGGGTGGTGTAAGCAACAGGTCCTTTGCCCATATGATCCGCAAGAGCCGCGAGGACTACCGTGCGATCATGCGGCATGGCGTGGGCGGTTTCGGTACGCTGGTGGCCAAGAACCTGTCGAAGTTGCCGCAATTTGTGGGGCGGACCTAGGTATAGAAAACCTTGGTGAGTTGATAAAAGATCGGCGCTGCAAAGATCACGCTGTCAAGTTGATCGACAAAACCACCCTGTCCGGGGATCAGGTGTGACCAGTCTTTCACGCCCCGGTCACGTTTGATGGCCGCCATGACAAGATTGCCGAACATGCCGACAAGCGATGCGACACCTGCCATAAGTGCGGCTCCAACCACACCGAAGGGTGTGATCCATGCCAGCAGCGCACCAATGACCATCGCGCTGAGAATACCGCAGATCATGCCTTCCCATGTCTTCGGCGAAAGGCCGGGAGCGATCTTGTGTTTCCCGATACGTCGCCCGAAAAAGAAATCAAGCAGATCGCCGAGTTGCACCACGATCACCAAAAACGCGATCAACAAGAGTGAGCGATCACCATAACCGTCGATGTCCAAGGACATGAGCGCAGGCACATGGCTGACGCAGAAAACGGCAATCATCAGCGCCCATTGGGTTTCGGCCACGCGGACAAGAAACCGTTGCGGGTTCCCGCGCAGGGCCGAGACCATGGGCAGGAAAAGAAAGGCATAGACGGGAATGAACACGGTAAACAATCCGGTCCAGCCAAGGCTCACAAAGATATATTGCAGCGGCAATACAGCGAAGAATGCCAGCGCCAGAGACAGGTGATCTGCCTGCGCCTTGGCTGTGAGTGTCAGGATTTCGCGCAGGGCGGCAAAAGAGGCGAAGGCGAAAAGGATCATGATACCCGGCTTGCCCAACAAAAGTGCCGCCCCGACAAAGGCGACCATGCCCCACCAGCTTTGCACGCGGGTCATGTAGGTATCGAGCAAAGGGTTGGGTTCGTGCACGGGTTGGCGCGCCCGCAGGACTTCGCCCAGGACTGTGAATGCGATCAGGATTCCGAAACAGCCAAGGGCCAGCAGCAGGATATCAGTCGTTGTGCTGCTCATGTCCGCTCCTGAGGGCGTTGGGCCAGCAGCGCGTCAGAGGCACGCTTGAGGAACTCGTTCTTGCTTTCGCCCTCGCGCACATGGATCGGTTCGCCGAATGTTACCGTGCAGATCAGGGGCAGGGGGATGATTTCACTCTTGGGCATGATCTCGGTCAGGTTGGCGACCCATGTGGGCACCAGATCGACCTCGGGCCGTGCGACACCCATGTTATAGAGCCCCGCCTTGAACGGTAGCAGGGGGTCGTCGGTCATGTTGCGGTTGCCTTCGGGAAAAATGATCAGTGACGATCCTTCGTCAAGGGCGGCGATGATCTTGTCCATCGGTTTGTCTTTGACCTCGGGCCTGCGGTCGACCAGCACGCAATTGAATACCTCTGGCCCGACGAAGGCGCGAAGTCTGGTCTTCAGCCAGTAATCGGCGGCGGCCACCGGACGGACGGTGCGGCGCATCGCGGGCGGCAGTACTGACCAGATCATCGGCATATCGGCGTTGCTGGTGTGATTGGCGAAATAGACGCGTTGGCGCGGAACCGGTTCGATCCCTTTCCAGTCGGCGCGCACGGCGGTGATCGCGCGCGCGAAGATGCGGATGGATTGCCCCACGATCCGGGCTGCAAATTGACGCAGGAATTTCATAGGGTGACTTTGGCCAAAAGGAGCGGTTTTGAAAAGAAAATTTGCCGCACCCGCCGGGCTCTCTCAGTCGGCCGTTTCCCGCTTGACCGGCGCGCCCCCTGCAAAACTGTTCACACCATGGTATCCAATCGGCGCTTCCTGCATTTGCAGATGCAACCCGTCGTCGGTGTAGGGGTGCGCACGCGCGAGGTCTTCGTCAAAGTCGATGCCAAGGCCCGCTGCGGTCGGGACGGGAATATACCCGTCTTCGACCGTGATCGTTCCCTTGATAAGGTCGTTGTGGAACGATGACTCGATGGTTTCAGCCATCAGGATATTCGGGATCGACGCTGCCAGTTGGATATTGGCGGCCCATTCCACCGGACCCGCATAAAGATGCGGGGCCAGTTGCGCGTTATAGACTTCTGCCATCGCCGCGATCTTCTTGGTTTCCCAGATACCGCCGGAGCGCCCCAAGGCGGGTTGCAGGATCGTCGCTGCCCCTGCGCGCAGGATCGGTGCAAACTCGGCCTTTGTCGTCAGCCGTTCGCCGGTTGCAATGGGTATGCCGACCGCACTTGCGACCTTTGCCATCTCGGCCACGTTATCTGGCGGGATCGGTTCTTCGTACCAAAGCGGGCTGTAGGGTTCCAAGGCTTTGCCCAGCCGGATCGCGCCGCCGGTGCTGAATTGTCCGTGTGTGCCGAACAAGAGGTCCGCACTGTCACCAATGGTGTCACGGATCGCCTTGCAAAAAGCCACCGACAGGGTGATGTCATGCAGCGATGGCATATGCCCGCCGCGGATCGTGTAGGGGCCTGCGGGATCGAATTTGACAGCCGTATATCCCTTTTCAACCATATCGAGTGCGACTTCTGCGGCCATATCAGGGCTGGCCCAGAACTCTGGCAGCGGGTGTGACGGGCGCGGATAAAGGTAGGTATAGGCGCGGATGCGGTCATTCATGCGCCCGCCGATCAGGGCATGGACGGGGCGGTCGCGGTCCTTGCCTAGGATATCCCAACAGGCCATTTCCAACCCCGACCATGCGCCGATGACCGTCAGATCGGGGCGTTGGGTGAAGCCTGATGAATAGACGCGGCGGAACATCAGTTCGATGTTTTCCGGATTTTCGCCCGCCATGTGCCGCGCAAAAACGTCCTTGATCACGGCTTTCATGGCGTCCGGCCCGATGGAAGAGGCATAGCATTCGCCATAGCCTACGATGCCTGTGTCCGTCGTTACTTTCGGAATGATCCAATAGCGCCCGCCCCAGCCGGGGGCAGGTGGTGCCGTGACGATAATATCGAGATCAGCGAGTTTCATGGGGCATCCTTTCGTGCAAAGGCGATTAGCCTAATCGAAGACAATCACGTTGCGTTTTGCGCTGCCGGTCTTGGTATCCGCAATCGCTTCATTGATCTGGTCAAGTGACCAGCGGCCCGAAATCAGCTCATCAAGCTTCAACCGCCCTTGTTCATACAGATCGACCATCCACGGGATATCACGTGCGATCACCACGTCACCCATCTTGGAGCCCACCATACCTTGCCCTGTTGCAGCCAGCATCACCGGCTCGTAGGTCGACATCGCACCCGAATGGGGCATACCGACCATAATCACCTTGCCGCCGTTTGCCAGATATTGTGGTGCCGTGTCATAGGCGGGGATCGCGCCGACCGTGACAAAGACGGCATCGGCACCGCGTCCCATCGCGGCCTTGGCCTGCCGCCATGGTTTTTCCTGCGTTGCAAGTACACCGTCGGTCGCGCCGAATTCCTTTGCGATTGCGAGTTTCTCTTCGGACATATCCACTGCGATGATCCGGCGTGCACCGGCGATCCGCGCACCCTGGATCGCGTTGAGGCCGACGCCGCCTGCACCGATCACGACCACATCCTGCCCGGCGCGCAAATGCGCAGCGTTGACGACCGCACCGACGCCGGTGATCACGCCGCAAGCCAGCAGCGATGCAGCCTCCATTGTGATCCCGCCGGAGAGCTTCACGATCTGGCTTTGATCCACAACGACCCGCTCTGCAAAACCGCCGGTGTTCATAGCCTGAAGCAAAGGTTCGCCCGCAGCGCCGGTGATCGGTCCGCTGGCCATGTCGCCTTCGCACGCGACCGGCTTGCCGCACGCACAGGAGGGGCACGTGCCGCAGGCACGGATCAGGGTCACCACCACCGGATCGCCGACCGCAACGCCGCGCACGCCAGTGCCGACCGCAGTGACGTGTCCCGCAGCCTCGTGCCCATAGACCGCAGGCAGGGTGCCGCCCCATGCACCGTCGATGTAGGAAATATCGGAGTGGCAGATCGCGCAGGCTTTCAGCGTGACCTCGACCTCGCCTGTATCGGGCGCTGCGAGCGTGACGGTTTCGATGGTCAGTGGCGCGCCGAATTCACGGCAAACGGCGGCTTTTATTTCTGGCATGGTGTTGTCCTTGGTTCATGTCTTGGATGCGACCCTGCTTTTAGTCGTCCGCGCTTGCAAGTCTGAAAACGTCCTTCAGGTGACGCGGACGCGCTTTGGCCTTGGCGTCTGCATAAAGACGATGATGCAGCCGATGGTCAGGACCGCAGACAGCAGAAAAGGGGCGCCTGGCAGATAGAACGGGGCATTGCTTGCGGTAAAGAACCAGAAGGTCTGCGTGACCATCAAAGGGGCCACGATTGTAGCGACAGCATTGATTGAGGTCACTGTACCCTGCAATTCGCCTTGTTGGTCATCGGACGCAGTGCGCGACATGATCCCCTGCAAGGCAGGCCCCGCGATTGACCCCAGTGCCGTCAGTGGCGTCAGCGCCAGCGCGATCCAACCATTGGTCACAAAACCCAGCGCCATGAAGGCCAGCACATCGACAGACAGCCCAAGGATCACCGCCTTGCGTTCCCCGATCCGCTTTAGGATGGGCCGGATCAGCACACCTTGCACAATGGCGATCCCGATCCCGAAAAGCCCGAGCGACAAGCCGATCATCCCCGGGCCCCAGTCGAAGCGTTCCGCCCCGAAATAGGCCCAGACGCCGGGATAGACGAAGAACGCGATGGTGTAGACGAAGGCGATGAGCAGCAACCGCTTGAGACCGGGGAGAGCCCCGATGTTCTTGAACGCCCCAAGCGGGTTCGCACGGCGCCATTCGAAGGGGCGGCGAATCCGGTCAGTGACGGTTTCGGGGAGGACGAAATACCCGAAAACGGCATTTGCCGCAGCAAGCATGGCGGCGGCCCAGAACGGCGCACGGGTGCCATATTCCGCCAGTACCCCTCCGATAAGGGGGCCTAGCACGAAACCCATACCGAAGGCTGCTCCGACCAGGCCAAAGTTGGCCGCTTTTTCCTCCGGCTTTGAAATATCAGCCATATAGGCGGCCGAGGTCGCTTGTGTCGCGGCGGTGATCCCACCGATGACCCGCGCGATGATCAGCAGCCATATCGTCATGGCCAGTGCCATCAGCACATAATTGAACGCCATGATCACCAGCGAAATGATCAGAATCGGTCTGCGCCCGTACCGGTCAGAGAGGCTGCCCAGTGTTGGCCCGAACAAGAACTGCATCGCGGCAAATGTCGTCGCCATGATGCCGCCCCAGACAGCGGCAGCGCCAATGCCTTGCCCTTCGACCTCTTGGATCAAATCGGGCATCACGGGCATGATCAGCCCGATCCCCATACTATCAAGCATGACCGAGATCAGGATAAATGTGACGGCAAGGCGCTTGTTCATCGGTGCAGGATTAAGCTGTGCGGTTCACTTTGCAAGCGCGATCAGGCAGCATCGGTCGCAAGGTGGCCTGTTGCGGATATGAAGTCACAAAGGTGCCGGGCGAATGTCTCTGGCGTTTCCACACAAGGCAAGTGACCGGCGCGCCGGATCAGTGCAAATTGTGCTCCGGGTATAATGTCGACCGTTTCGCGCACCAGATCAGGGGGTGTTGCCCCATCCTGTGTTCCGGCAATGCCAAGTGTGGGTATGCGCAACCCGCTTGTGGGTGTGTAGAAATCAGTGCCTGAAATGGCTGCACATACACCGTTGTAACCTTGCGGCGGCGTCTGCATCAGCATGTCCAGCCAGCGCACCATGCCGGATGATCCATAAAAATTCCGTCCGAACCATCGCTGCATAACCTGATCGGCAACGCCCGACATGCCTTGGGCGTTGACCCGATCAATTCTGTCTTTCCAGAGCTCGGGATGGCCGATTTTTGCAGCGGTATTCGACAGCACCAGCGCCCTGATCAAATCGGGGCGCTTCACGGCCAACCCCTGCGCCACCATTCCGCCGACCGAAAGGCCGACAAACATCGCGTCTTTGATGTCGAAGCTATCGCAGACAGCCTCTGCATCACTGACCAACTGACCCATCGTATAAGGTGCATCGGGTACGCCGGAACGACCGTGCCCACGCATGTCATAGCGCAAGACGCGCAACTCTGCGGGCAACAATGGCAACACTGGATCCCATAGGTGCAGCGTCGTTCCCAATGCGTGCGAAAGCACGACCACCGGACCGTTCCGGGGCCCGGTGATGCGGGCGTATATGCCGGTTCCATCCGGTCGTGTGATTATCTTTTCTTGCATTTGCGACTATTCCAGTGCCTTGCCCTCGGACCGGAGAGGGGGCTCGGCGTCATCCTTGTGCCGGATCACTTGAGGGTTTCCAATGCACGCACAAACACATCCGGATCGACGTTTCCGCCGGTGGCCACGGCAATCACCGCGTCACCTGTGAATGCGTCGGAATGGAAGAGTGCGGCGGCAAGGGCGGCGGCCCCGCCCGGTTCCACCACGATCTTCAATCGCTCGAAGGCTAGCCCAACCGCGCGCAGGCATTCTTCTTCGGTCACCACAATCCCCGGTCCGCAGTGTTCCAGCATGATCGGAAAGGTCAGATCGCCGGGTTGCGGAGTGATGATCGCATCACAAAGCGAACCGCCCAATCGTGTGTTTCTTTCGATCTTGCCACTTGCCAAAGACTGGGTGACATCGTCAAAAGCTTCCGGCTCTGCCGGGCGCACCCGAAGCCCCGGCGCATCGGCGGCCAGAGCAAGCGCGATGCCAGAGGTCAACCCGCCACCGCCACAGCAAACCACCACATCTGCCTGGGTCACGCCGAGGGCGTTCATGTCTTCGGCAATCTCCAGTCCGGTCGTGCCTTGGCCTGCGATCACCTGCGGTTCATCAAAAGGCTTGATCAGGGTCAGGCCACGTTCCTTTGAAAGGCGCGCGCCGATTTCGTCACGGTCTTCCGTTTCGCGATCATAAAGGATGACTTCGGCCCCCAACGCGCGGGTGTTGTCGATCTTGATCGTCGGGGCATCACGGGGCATCACGATCACCGCCGGTGCGCCATGTTCACGGGCCGCCAAGGCAACGCCTTGCGCGTGATTGCCGCTTGAGAATGCGATGACGCCGGTCTTGATGGCTTTGTCGGAAAGGGCAGACACTGCGGACCAACCACCGCGGAATTTAAACGATCCCGTGTGTTGCAGACATTCGGCCTTTACGAAAACCCGCCGCCCAGCGATGTCGTCAAGGAAAGGCGAGGTCAGGATCGGCGTGCGCCTTGCATGGCCCTTGATGCGACCGGCCGCGGCGCGGATCATTTCGATGTTCATTGCAGTTTCTCCAGCCAAAGGTGCAGCGCATCCAGCGCTTGGGGTTCGTCGAGGAAAGGAACATGTCCGCGACCGGGAATATCTGCACGAATCATGTCAGGGCGGCGGCGGGACATTTCGTCTGCTGTCTCGAGGGTCAGCAGGTCAGAATTTGCGCCGCGGATCAGGGCAAGCGGCAGGTCTGACAAGGCATCGAACAAAGGCCACAGATCCGGCGCGGGTTGCGCACCGGCGGCAAGCACGGCGTCGCGCAGTGCGGGATCATAGCGGATGACCAGCCCGTTTCCGGTTTGCTTATAGTGTGCCTTCACCTCGGCCAGCCAGCGGTCCATCGGAACGTCGTTGAAATGGGTCCACAGTCTGGCGCGCGCCTCTGCTGCCTTGGCAAGGGTTTTTTGTGGAGGGTTGCGTCCGATGTAGTCTTTGATGACGTCCAGACCCTTTTCCGCGATGACGGGTCCGATATCGTTCAGGGCCACGCCAAGCAGTCGGTCTCTGGCTGTCGCCGCGAGCACCATCGCAATCAAACCGCCACGCGATGTGCCAAGAATCGCCGCTTTCTCAAGCCCCAGATGATCCATCAGTGCCAGCACATCCTGCGCCTCTTGCGGGATCGTATAGGTCGCGGGATCGGCCCAATCCGACTGTCCGCGTCCGCGATAATCGGGCCGGATCAGGCGCACCGGTAAATGCGGAGCGACATGATCGAAGTCGGCGCCATTGCGGGTGAGTCCGGCAAGCGCGATCACCGGCAGGCCCTCGCCTTCATCGGTGTAATGCAGGGTCAGCCCGTCATGCGAGGTGTAGTTTGGCATCAGGCAAGCTCCGGTATGGTGCTTAGGTCGGACAGCACATGCTGCGGCGATGCATAAAGACGATCCATCGGTTCGCCAGCGCGGTTGACCCAAGCAGTCTGAAAACCATAGCCCGCTGCCCCCGCCGCGTCCCAGCCGTTCGATGAGACGAAAAGAACATTATCCTTGGCACAGCCGAAATGGATACCGATCAAGTCATAGACACGGGCGTGTGGTTTAAAGACGCCGACATCCTCGACACTCAGCACGGCATCCAGAACATCGCCGATCTGTGCCGAAGTGACCGCGCCTTGCAACATATCATGCGATCCGTTCGACAGAATCGCGGTCGCCTTGTCCTGTTGCTTGAGTGTCGCCAGCATGGCAGCCACTTCGGGGTAGGCTGCCAGTTCCCGATAAAGTTCCAGCAGACGCGCGCGGGTGGTCAGGGACGTCAGCCCATGTGCCTCCATCGCCCAATCCAGCCCGTCTTGGGTGACTTGCCAGAAATCGCAGTGCCGGCCTGCAACCGTGCGCAGCCACGTATATTGCAATTGCTTGAGCCGCCAATCACGGGCCAGCGCTGGCCAGATATCGGCCACATCCGCATGTGCGGGGTCCTTGGCCGTTTGCATGGCGGCCGCGTTCACATCGAACAGTGTTCCGTAGGCATCAAACACAACTGTCGTGATCGGCATTTTCTTCTCCAAGGTTGCGTCTGCATCGTGTCATGGCAGGGTTCTGCCGAAAAGAGGCGATGTGTTTGCATTGCGGTGTTCCAACGCGTACCGTGGCACCGAATTTTTGTTAAGGATGAAAGAGGCAAACCCATGAACCAAGCAAAAGCAGGCGATACCGTACGCATCAACTACGTCGGAACTTTGAACACCGGTGAGACATTCGACAGCTCCGAAGGGCGCGATCCACTGGAGTTTGTCGTCGGGGCCGGTCAGATCATCAACGGCCTTGATAACGCGATTCCCGGCATGGCTGTCGGTGAGAAGAAAGTCGTGGAAGTACCCTGTGCCCAAGCCTACGGTGACACCAACCCCGAAGCGGTGCAGGCTGTGCCGCGCGAAGGAATCCCCGCAGACATCCCACTGGACGTTGGCACACAGTTGCAGATGCAGACACCACAAGGGCAGGTCGTGCCTGTGACGGTTGCCGAAGTGACCGAAACCGAAGTGACGCTGGATGCAAACCACCCGTTGGCTGGGCAAGATTTGAACTTTGCGATCGAGGTTGTCGGAATCGACGAGGCCTGAGTGCGACGTAACGCAAGACATAAGAAGGCGGCCCTGTCCCTTTGACGGGGCCGTTTCTTTTTGCGGTGTTCAGACCAGATGATCGGGCTGCGGCATGCCCAAAACGTGAAAGCCACCGTCAACGCGGATGATCTCACCTGTTGTGCAGGCACCGGCATCCGAGGCGAGGTAGACAGCCGTGCCGCCCACGGCCTCCAGCGTTGCATTCGACCGCAAGGGCGCGTTCATATCGGTGTGCTTGTAAGTCTTGCGGGCGCCGCCAATCGCCGCGCCTGCCAGTGTTTTCATCGGGCCGGGGCTGATTGCGTTGACGCGTATACCCTGCGGGCCGAGGTCATTGGCAAGGTAACGCGTCGCTGATTCGAGCGCGGCCTTCGCCACACCCATGACGTTGTAGAAAGGCGTCACGCGGTTCGACCCCTGATAGGTCAGCGTCAACAAGGTTCCGCCATCGGGCATCATCCGGGATGCGCGACTGGCCACGTCAATGAAGGAATAACAAGAGATCATCAGCGAGTTCGTGAAGTTCTCGCGGCTGGTGTTGATGAAGCGCCCTGTCAGTTCGTTCTTGTCCGAGAACGCGATGGCGTGCACGACGAAATCAAGCTTGCCCCAGCGGTCCGTGAGGGTCTGGAAGGCCAGGTCCATGCTTGCGTCATCCGTCACATCCACATCGACCATAATGTCGGACCCGACCGATTGCGCCAAAGGCTCCAGCCGCTTGCCGAACGCCTCGCCCTGATAGGTGAACGCCAGTTCCGCGCCTGCCTCGGCCATCGCTTTGGCGATGCCCCATGCGATGGACCGTTCATTGGCCACGCCCATGATCAGCCCGCGCTTGCCCTGCATTGAAATGGTCATTTACCTAATCCTTGACTTTGGAAAGAAGCATGGAGCCGTTGGTGCCGCCAAAACCAAATGAATTGGTCATGACGGTATCCAGCCCTGCGTCTTCGACCAGCGAGGTGGCGATTTCTACAGGGTCCAAAGCGGGATCGAGGTTTTCCACGTTGATCGAAGGCGCAATAAAGTCATTTTCCAGCATCAGCAGACAATAGACCGCTTCCTGTGCGCCAGTGGCACCTTGGCTATGCCCCGTCATCGACTTGGTCGAGCTGATTGGCGGGGTGCTGCCCTGACCGAAGACGCGGCGTACCGCCTCGACTTCGCCGACGTCACCCACAGGGGTCGATGTGCCATGCGCGTTGATGTAGCTGACTTTGCGATCGGCAGACAGCGTCTTGAGCGCACCCCGCATCGCCCGTTCGCCGCCTTCGCCGGAAGGGGCAACCATGTCTGCACCGTCGGAGGTGGCAGCAAAACCGGTGACTTCGGCATAAATCTTGGCACCACGCGCCTGCGCGCTTTCCAGCGTTTCCAGCACGACCATGGCACCACCGCCTGCAATGACGAAACCGTCGCGGCCGGCGTCAAAGGCGCGGCTCGCGCGTTCCGGCGTGTCGTTATATTTCGACGACATCGCGCCCATCGCGTCAAAGAGGCACGACAGCGTCCAGTCGAGTTCCTCGCCGCCGCCTGCGAACATCATGTCCTGCGTGCCCAAGGCGACTTGCTGTGCCGCCATGCCGATGCAGTGCAATGAGGTTGAGCAAGCGGACGTAATCGAGAAATTCATGCCTTTGATCTTGTAGGCCGTCGCGAGGTTTGCACTGACGGTCGAGGACATCGCCTTTGGCACGGCGAAAGGCCCGATCCGTTTGGTGGAACCGGTACTTTTGACGACTTCATGGGCCGTCAGAATAGCTGAGGTCGATGGCCCGCCGGAGCCTGCGATCAGGCCGGTCATCGGGTTGACGATCAGATCTTCGGTCAATCCCGCGTCTGCGATTGCCTGGCCCATTGCGATGTGCGCGTATGCCGCACCCGGCCCCATGAAGCGCAATGTGCGCTTGTCGACATGGTCCTTGATGTCGATCTTGAGCGTGCCCGCGATCTGGCTCCGAAACCCGTGCTCGGCCATTTCGGGTGAGGCTTCGATCCCGGACTTACCGGCTCTCAATGCTGCAAGCACCTCTTCGGCATTGTTCCCGATCGGTGATACGATCCCGAGACCTGTGACAACAACACGGCGCATAGGCACCTCTCCTTTAAGCTGGGACGCCAGATCCAGAGCTCTAGCTCTCGGACAGGGCGACCTTCATATCTTTGACTTCATAAATGACCTCGCCATCAGCCTCAACGATGCCGTTGGCGACACCCATTGTCAGGCGGCGGGTCTGAATGGCTTTGGTGAAATCTACCTTGTAAGTCAGCATCTTGCGGTCCGGACGGACCATACCGGTAAGCTTTACCTCGCCGACGCCCAGTGCATAGCCGCGCCCCTGCCAGCCGCGCCAGCCAAGGTTGAAACCGGTCAACTGCCACAAACCGTCAAGCCCAAGGCAGCCGGGCATGATCGGGTTACCGGGGAAGTGACATTCAAAGAACCACAGGTCAGGCGTGATATCGAACTCTGCCACCACATGGCCCTTGCCGTGTTCGCCGCCATCGCCAGAGATGTCGGTGATCCTGTCCATCATCAACATGGGCGGGGCAGGGAGCTGTGCATTTCCTTCGCCGAAAAGCTCGCCGCGCGAACATTTCAGCAGGGCTTCTTTGTCGAAATAGGTTGGATAATCCGCCATCTGACCGGTCTCATTCTTCTTAACTGCTTCCTCTGACCTCTATCACTCTGCGGTTTATGAGGGCAAGTGCGCCAGTTTTCTGAGTGTTTTTATTTGATCCGGGGGATATTCTTACCATATAGATGAGAACAATTGTCAAAAAGAGGGATCATGTCAGATACAGCGACAGAGCGCACTACCAAGTGGTTGGCCGGAGCCGGGCTGCGTCCGACGCGGCAACGGATGACGCTGGCGTCATTGCTGGTGGGCGATGGGCAGGATCGGCATGTGACGGCCGAGAGCCTGTTTGACGCCGCATCGAACGCGGACGAGAAAGTGTCGCTGGCAACGGTCTATAACACGCTGCGTGCTTTCTGCGATGCGGGGCTGATGCGTGAGATTACGGTCGATGGATCGAAAAGCTATTTTGACACCAATATGACCGATCATCCGCATTTTTATTGGGAAGACACGGCCAAGCTGACCGATGCCCCCGCAGAGCAGTTGGAAATCCGTCATTTACCGGACGCGCCCGAAGGGGCGGAAATTGCATCTGTGGATGTGGTGATCCGGCTGCGACGGACCTGACGGGTCTGGTGGATCAGAAATAACCGTAGAGTTTCATAATTAATTAACCTTGCAGCGCGACGCTGCCGTAATGTCCAACTATCGTCGCCTTCGCGTGCCCGGTGGCACCTATTTCTTTACTGTTCGTTTGCAGGACCACCGGTCTGACCTGCTGATCACGCATATTGACCTGCTGCGCGACGCCACGCGGGTTTGTCGCAAACGCTGGCCGTTTGTGATTGATGCTGCTGTTGTTCTCCCCGACAAGTTGCATATGATCTGGACCTTGCCCGACGGGGATGATGACTTTTCGAAACGGTGGCGGATGATCAAGTCAGGGTTTTCGCGCCACGTCCCTGCACCGGCGCATATCCCCGAAAGTCACCGCAGACGTGGCGAAAAAGGGATATGGCAGCGCCGGTTCTGGGAACATCTGATCCGCGATGCCGATGATCTAGCCCTGCATATGCACCTTATCCGCTCGGCGCCTTTGCATGCAGGTCTGGTCAAGAGGCCGAGTGACTGGCCTTACTGCTCGTTACATCGTCAAATGGGGCAGGCGTTCAAAACCACTGTCCCGACTCCATCAGCCCCAAATCCAGAAGTTGCTGTGACTGCCAGTTAAAGGGTTCGGACTGTGGCCAGTGGAATGTATCTATCACCGCGCGACTGCCCGGATTGCGCCGGAGTGCCTTGGCCGTGCGGAAAGAACAGACAGAGGCGGTCAGGTTGTTGTGCCACGGGCAGGCATAGGTATTGTATTCGGCGACATTAAAAGACCTGTCGGGCAGCATTTTCAGCCCCGCTTGCGCGCGGAAGAATGCGACTCGGTCGGTCCGTTGCCGCGCCTTTGCGATGTGCTCTTCGAACCGCCACCGCAAGCCGCCGAAGATATCGACTTGCCGTTCAAGCACTACTCCTTCCGCATCCTCGCGGGCGAGCGCATAATAGCCCGATTTGTCAAAATAGGCATCGTCGCGATCAACCCCGTTGGGGTAATCTTTCAGATTCTTGACATAAAGATCAACGACATAGGACATCACCGTGTCCCGCCGCTCTTCGCGCATGAAGCCGAGCATTTCCCCCACGCTGCGGTCTTCGCAGAACGGATAAAAAAGATATTCGGCATTGTAGCAGTAGTAGAGCCAGTGGTCTGGCAGGGCTTTGATCATCGTGTTCGTGATTGTTTGCAGGGCATCCTCGGCGCTGACATTAAAATCCGCGCGGTGCAAATTCTCGGGCAGTTCGGCGGGCAGCGTTTGCTCTGGCGCGCAGAAGGCAACAAGATGGGCGAACCCCGCTTTTGAATGATAAGCAATTGTACTTGCGACCTCGACATCATCCTCGATAAGGATCAGCGCAACCGGCCCCCTTGACAAGGACCGTTTGGCGTCGCTGGCCACAGCCGCAAGAGATGAATAGTGCATGAGGGCTCGCATTGCTGGAAGATTCGCGCAAAATCGGTGATAACGGGCCGCATTGCAAGCATTCCACCAAGCCGTTAGAAGGCACAGGTAATCCCAACATATGAGCTTGTCCAATGTCCGCGCCAAAGAAGCTGTATATCAAGACCTATGGCTGTCAGATGAACGTCTACGACAGCGAACGCATGGCCGAGGCGCTTGGCAGTAAAGGATATGTGGAAACACTGACGCCGGACGATGCGGATATGATTCTGCTCAATACTTGCCATATCCGCGAAAAGGCCGCCGAAAAGGTTTATTCCGAGTTAGGGCGGTTCAAGGGGCTGAAGGCTGCAAACCCTGATTTGAAAATCGGCGTTGCAGGCTGCGTGGCCCAGGCCGAAGGTGAGGAAATCATCCGCCGTCAGCCGATGGTTGATCTGGTGGTTGGCCCGCAAAGCTATCACCGTCTGCCTGCGATGGACGCTGTTGTTCAGTCGGGTGCCAAAGCGATTGATACCGATTTTCCTGATGATGATAAGTTCGACACGCTGAAGAAACGGTCCAAGGCAAAACGCGGTCCGACTGCGTTCCTGACGGTGCAGGAAGGTTGCGACAAGTTCTGCGCCTTCTGCGTGGTGCCCTATACCCGGGGTGCCGAAGTATCGCGCCCTGCCGATCGGATTATCCGCGAGGCGCAGGAACTGGTGGAAAGCGGCGTGAAGGAAATCACGCTTCTGGGCCAGAACGTGAATGCCTATCACGGCCACGAGGGTGGTCTGGCTGGCCTGATCTGGGCCTTGGACAAGGTCGACGGGTTGGAACGTATCCGTTTCACCACATCCCACCCCAACGACATGGACGATGCGCTGATCGACGCGCATGGGACCTGTGACAAGCTGATGCCTTACTTGCATTTGCCGGTCCAATCGGGATCGGACCGGATTCTCAAGGCGATGAACCGCAAGCACACGGGTGAAAGCTATCTGCGGCTGATCGAACGTATTCGCGCGGCGCGCCCCGATCTGCTGCTTTCGGGCGATTTCATCGTGGGCTTCCCCGGCGAGACCGAAGCTGATTTCGAAGACACGATGCAACTGGTGCGTGATGTTCACTACGGGCAGGCATATTCTTTCAAGTATTCGACACGCCCCGGCACGCCCGCCGCTGAAAAGCCGCAACTCCCCGAGGACGTGATGAACGCGCGTTTGCAACGGTTGCAGGCGCTCTTGCGTGAACAGCAGCAGGCGACACAGGCCGGTATGGTGGGGCGCGAGGTGAAGGTCCTGTTTGAAAAAGCTGGCCGCGAAGCAGGCCAGATGATCGGCAAGTCTGAATATCTGCACGCGGTCTATGCCGATGCTCCGGCAGAGGTGATCGGGCAGGTCCGCCGTGTCAAAGTGGTGCAGGACAGCCCGAATTCGCTTAAGGGCGAGTTGCTGGATTGATTCAATTCCTGCATCCGGAACTGGCAAAACATCTTTGTTGAAGACTTGATTTCAGACTTTGGCGAAAGTCTGCGCAGGTTTTTGGTATCAAACGCGTGACATTCTTGTCTGACACCTTGCACCTTGCCATGCGAGTTGCCACCATACTGATCTATAGACACAAAGGAGAGCTGTTTGGCCACCGGTGCCCTGACCCCACCCGCTGAAGCCGCGACTGAAGCCCTGTTGGAATTTCCTGACAACTTTTTGCTGATCGACCTGTGCGGCGAATATGATCGCAACCTGACAACCATCGAAGACAAGCTTGGCGTGCAAATCCTGCGTCGGGGCAATCAGTTGGCTGTGATTGGCGAGGATGAGTCCCGTCATGAGGCGACCCAAGTTCTGCAATCCCTTTACAGTCGTCTGGAAGCAGGGCGCACACTCGATCCGGGTGATCTGGACCGCGCATTGCGCATGGGCGCGGAGCCGATGTTTGATCCGGCCCGCGACGGCGACCAGATCGAGCTGTTCAAGGGCGAAACCGAACGGGTCGAAATCAAGACCCGCAAGAAGCTGATCGAGCCGCGCACGGATGCGCAGAAGGCCTATGTGAAAGCGCTGTTTCAGAACGAGCTTGCCTTTGGCATTGGTCCTGCCGGGACGGGCAAGACATATCTCGCGGTCGCCGTTGGCGTAAACATGCTGATTTCCGGTCATGTCGACAAGATCATCCTGTCTCGTCCAGCCGTCGAAGCGGGCGAGAAGTTAGGCTATCTTCCCGGTGACATGAAGGAAAAGGTAGATCCCTACATGCAGCCGCTTTATGATGCGCTGAATGATTTTCTGCCGGGCAAGCAATCGGCCAAGATGATCGAGGAAAAGGTGATCGAGATCGCACCTTTGGCTTTCATGCGGGGGCGCACGCTGTCGAACGCCTTTGTCGTGCTGGATGAGGCGCAGAATGCGACCACCATGCAGATGAAGATGTTTCTGACCCGCTTGGGCGAAGGCAGCCGCATGGTGATTACCGGCGACCGGACCCAGATTGATTTGCCGCGCGGCGTCAACTCGGGCCTTTGGGATGCGGAGCGGTTGCTCAAGAATATCGACAAGATCAGTTTCAACTATTTCACCTCGAAAGATGTGGTGCGTCATCCGTTGGTCGCCGCGATCATCGAGGCTTATGAGGCGGATGACCCGAAGTGACCGTGGATTGCATGGTTGAAGATAAGCGCTGGGGCGACATCGACGCCCTGGCGCAGGTTGCGACCGACGCTGTTTTGGAGAGGCTCGGGGTTGAACCTGCAGCATTCGAAATCAGCCTGTTGGCATGCAGCGACGCGCGCATCGCCGTTCTGAACGAGGATTTTCGAGGAAAACCCCGGCCTACAAATGTGCTGAGTTGGCCTTCGGATGAACGTGGTGCCGTCACAGATGGCGAAATGCCGTTGCCACCCAAGGTAGGCAAGGATCAGGAACTGGGCGACATTGCGATCGCCTATGACACCTGTGCACGCGAAGCTGCCGAGGCAGGCAAATCAATGCGCGATCACACCATTCATTTACTGGTCCATGGTACGCTTCATTTGTTGGGTTTCGATCACGAGCGTGGCCGTGACGCCACCCTGATGGAAGGCTTGGAAACAGAGATACTTGGCAAACTGGGTATTCCTGACCCATATAGGGATTAACCGGGTCTACAGACCCACATAGGTAAGGACAAAATGGGCGACACAGGAGACGGTCCATCTAGCGCAGCGCAAAGCGCGCAGCCGGATCACACGATGACGACACCGGGGCTCTTGATGCGCCTGCGCAATGCATTTCGCCCACCTGCTGTCCCTCAGTCTCAAGATGATAGGGAACGTCCTGCGGTCAAATCGGCCGGTTCCGTTCCCGGAATGCTGAACCTGCGTCGCATGCGCGTCGAGGATGTGTCAATTCCCAAACCCGATATCGTGGCGGTCCCTGTCGCGATCAGCAAGGACGAGTTGGTCGAGGTGTTCCGCGATAGCGGCCTGACCCGTGTGCCGGTTTACGATGGGACGCTGGACACACCGATTGGCATTGCCAACCTCAAGGATTTTGCGCTTCGTCACGGCTTTAATGGCAAGAATGAAACCATGGATCTGCGCGCAATGGTCCGCCCCCTGATTTATGTGCCGCCTTCGATGCCGCTGGGAGTGCTGTTGCAAAAGATGCAAGCCGAGCGCATCCACATGGCTCTGGTCATCGACGAATATGGCGGGACAGATGGTCTTGTCACCATCGAGGACGTTATCGAACAGGTCGTCGGCGAGATCGAGGACGAACACGATATCGAAGAGGCCAAAAGCTGGGTCATGGAAAAGCCGGGTTGCTATCTGGCGCAGGCCCGCACCGATCTGGACGATTTCGAGGCCGAGATCGGCATGACCCTGACCAACCCCGAAGAGATCGACGAAGAGGAAATCGATACGTTGGGCGGTTTGGTCACGATGCTGGCAGGTCACCTGCCTGCGCGCGGAGAGGTGATCATCCATCCCGATGGCCCGGAATTCGAGGTTGTCGATGCTGATCCGCGCCGCGTGAAACGCTTGCGCGTCCGGCTTTCCGCTACTGCGCGCAATGGCTGACATTCTCACGCGGTTTGCTGGCCAGCAGGTTTGGGTGCGGTTGTGCGTCCTTGCGGTACTCGGCGCCGTGGCCGGTTTCGGCCACGCTCCGTTTGATCTATGGCCCGCAACGGTTCTGGCGCTGGGTGCCTTGTTTATCGTCTATCCGGTCTGGCGCAATCCCCTGCAAGCCGCCCTGCATGTCTGGGCGTTCGGCTTTGGCTATTTCGCGTTCAGTTTGCGATGGATTGTCGAGCCTTTTCTGGTGGATATGGCCCGCCATGGCTGGATGGCGCCATTTGCCCTTGTGCTGATGGCAGCAGGGGCTGCGCTGTTTTGGGGTGTGGCTGCCTGGCTTGCCGCGCGTCTGTCGCCGAGCCGTATCGTCATACTGGGTTTGATGTTGATCGCCGCAGAGGTCCTGCGTTCGCTGATCCTCACCGGATTTCCGTGGGCGTTGCTTGGCCATATCTGGGTGACGACCGGTCTGGCGCAGGCCGCCGCATTCGGTGGCCCGCATCTGCTGAGCCTTTTGGCAGTGCTTTGTGGGTTGGCTGTGGCCATGCTTACCGGGCGCAATCGCATCCTTGGTCTTGTTGTATTGGGCTTGGTCGTCGCTTTGTCCTTTGTCCTGCGCCCCGGTGCAGCGCCGCAACACAACGCTGACTTGCCGATTGTGCGCCTTGTCCAGCCCAATGCGCCGCAGCATCAAAAATGGGACCCGGCCTATTCGGAAATGTTCCTCGACCGCCTGTTGCGCTTGAGCGGCGAAGGCGATGTGCCTGATCTTGTCGTTTGGCCGGAAACCGCCATCGCCTATCTGCTTAATCATATCGACGATGACCTCAGCCTGCTATCGGATGCCGCGCGCACAGCGCCTTTGGTGTTCGGCATCCAGCGCAGAGACGCACAGGGGCGGGCCTATAACAGCCTTGTCGTGATGGGGTCGGATGGTCAGGTGCAAAGCATCTACGACAAGCGTCATCTTGTCCCTTTCGGAGAATACATACCCGGTGCGCGCCTACTGGGGCGGATGGGGGCGACGGGGTTGGCCCGCAACCTTGGCATCGGATTTACACCTGGCGAAACACCGGGACCGGTGGATGTTCCGGGGATCGGGCTGGCCGTCCCGCTGATTTGCTATGAAGGTATTTTCGCCGAAGAGATCACATATGGCGACACACGTCCGCGCATGCTGCTTTTGATTACCAATGATGCGTGGTTTGGTCAGGCGGCCGGTCCGCGTCAGCACCTTGCACAGGCGCGTCTGCGCGCAATCGAACAGGGCTTGCCGATGGTGCGTGTCGCCAATACCGGGATCAGTGCGATGATTGATGCCAAAGGACGGATCATGGCGTCGTTGCCACTCGGTGTGGACGGTGCAATCGACGTGCCGCTGCCCGAGGCACTTGCCGCCACGCCCTATAGCAGATTGGGCGATATGCCGGTCTTTGTCGTGCTGCTTTTGTTCATCTTCGGGGCGTATGTACAGACGAGGCGCGATAGCGATTGACCTTCGTGCAGGCACAGCCTATGCGGGTTTTTAATGCTGCCACAACGGCTTCCTGACGTGGCAATGAGTTTTACCGGAGCACTTCCCCATGACGCGCGACAACTATATTTTCACTTCGGAGTCAGTCTCCGAAGGACACCCCGATAAGGTCTGTGACCGGATTTCGGATTCGATACTCGACGCCTTCCTGACAGAAGAACGCGAAGCGCGTGTCGCGTGCGAAACCTTTGCGACAACCAATCGTGTCGTGATCGGTGGCGAAGTCGGATTATCGGATAAATCCAAGCTCGCGGACTATATCGGGCGCGTCGAGGATATCGCGCGCGCCTGTATCAAGGATATCGGCTACGAGCAGGATAAGTTCCATCACGCCACCTGCGAGATCACGAACCTTTTGCACCAACAGTCGGCACACATTGCCCAAGGCGTTGATGCGGCTTTCGACAAGGAAGAGGGTGCAGGTGATCAGGGGATCATGTTCGGTTATGCGACGACGGAAACCAAAGAGCTGATGCCGGCGCCGATCCAATACGCCCATGCCATTCTGCGACGACTTGCCGAAGTTCGTAAATCGGGCGAAGAGCCGACTTTGCGCCCCGATGCCAAAAGCCAGATATCTTTGCGTTACGAGCATGGTATCCCGGTCGAGGTCATGTCGATCGTCCTGTCGACCCAGCACAGCGATGAGGCGCAGACCAGCGCCGACATTCGCGCAATCGTGGAACCGTATATTCTTGAGGTGCTTCCCGAGGGCATGATCACCCCCAAGACGGAATGGTGGGTGAACCCGACGGGCAAGTTCGTGATCGGTGGTCCGGATGGCGATGCCGGTCTGACCGGGCGCAAGATCATCGTGGATACCTACGGGGGGGCTGCTCCGCACGGTGGAGGTGCGTTTTCAGGCAAGGACCCGACCAAGGTTGACCGCTCTGCTGCTTATGCGGCGCGTTATCTGGCCAAGAACGTGGTGGCTGCCGGAATGGCGGACCGATGCACGATCCAGCTAAGTTATGCGATTGGCGTCGCCAAGCCGTTGTCGATCTATGCCGATACCCATGGCACGGGCGAAGTGGACCCCGTGGTGATAGAGCGCGCGATTGCGCAAGCGATGGATCTGACCCCGCGCGGCATTCGCGAGCATCTTGGTCTGAACAAGCCGATTTATCAGCGCACGGCGGCTTACGGGCACTTTGGCCGTCCCCCCGAAGCCGATGGCGGGTTCAGCTGGGAACGGACCGATCTGGCCGATGCGCTCAAGCGCGCGGTCTGACTGCCTAAGTCGGATTTGGCAGGCATAGAATGGGTCTCGGCCCACCCATTCGATTGCGCAAGCGCGCTGTGCTTGTTAAGGCCCGCCCATGAGCAAGACCAACCATCCCTCTGGCGCCCCGTGGCGCAACTTCTATGGCCGCTTCAAAGGCAAGACGATCCGTGCCTCCCAGCACGACTACCTTGAAAATGATCTGGCACCTTTGTCACCCGGTCCGATCAGTTGGGAAGAGAATCCGGATCGTGAGCCGCTTGATCTGGCGGATGTGTTCGGGGACAAACCGGTGTGGTTGGAAATCGGTTTTGGCGGTGGCGAGCATCTGATCCATATGGCACAGACCTACCGCGATGTGGGTCTCATCGGATGTGAGCCGTTCATCAACGGCGTCGCCATGCTCCTGGGCAAAATCCGCAAGGCCGACGTCGATCATCTGCGCGTCCATCCGGGCGATGTCCGCGATCTTTTCGATGTTCTGCCGGATGCGACGCTTTCAAAGGTCTTTCTCAACTACCCTGACCCATGGCCCAAGAAGCGGCATCACCGCCGCCGCTTTGTCACGCCAGAGCATCTGGCACCGCTGCATCGTGTCATGAAGCCGGGAGCAGAGTTGCGGGTCGCCACCGATATCAAGGACTACGTCCGCCAGACTTTGGAACAGGTCCCTGCGCATGGGTTTGAATGGCTGGCGCAAGGCCCCGCAGATTGGCGTGATCCGTGGCGTGACTGGGTTTCCACACGCTATGAGCAAAAGGCCCTGCGAGAGGGCCGGACCCCCCATTATCTGACGTTCCGCAGGCTGTGAGAGCAGGACCCTCCGGGGGGAGTTTTTTGGCCAAGATGAAGATGGGAGCGATGGACGCTGGATAAGGCCTGCGCTATCACCTGCCCGACAAATGAAGGAAGATCGCCCATGTCCGGCCACGGAACGCCAATTCCCATGACTTCGCATCCCTGTGGCCCCTTGAAGGGTGAGGCACATGTGCCCGGCGACAAGTCTATCTCTCACCGGGCGTTGATCCTTGGCGCGATGTGTGTCGGTGAGACACATATTACAGGTTTGCTCGAGGGCGAGGATGTCCTCGACACTGGCAAGGCGATGGCGGCGTTTGGTGCGACCGTGACCAATCACGGTGGTGGCGAATGGACTGTGACCGGTGTCGGTGTCGGAGGCTTTGCCGAGCCGGAGCAGGTCATTGACTGCGGCAATTCGGGAACCGGGGTGCGCCTGATTATGGGGGCCATGGCAACATCGCCCATTACGGTTACTTTTACCGGTGATGCCTCGTTGAACGGGCGCCCGATGGGGCGTGTGACAGACCCGCTGGCGCTTTTTGGCACGCAGACTGTCGGCCGCGCAGGCGGGCGCTTGCCGATGACCTTGGTGGGGGCCGTCGATCCTGTGCCTGTTCGTTATGTGGTGCCGGTGCCGTCGGCGCAGGTAAAGTCGGCGGTGCTTTTGGCCGGACTCAATGCGCCCGGCCAAACGGTCGTGATCGAGAAAGAGGCTACCCGCGATCATACCGAGCGGATGTTGCAGGGCTTTGGCGCGACATTGACGGTCGAGGAGACTGCCGAGGGTCGTGTCATTACGTTGGATGGCCAGCCGGAACTGAGCCCGCAGACGATCATCGTACCGCGCGATCCGTCTTCGGCGGCGTTTCCTGTTTGTGCGGCGATCATTACACCGGGCTCAGACGTTTTGGTGCCCAATATCGGCTTGAATCCAACCCGTGCAGGGCTGTTTACCACTTTGCAGGGAATGGGCGCGGATCTGGTTTTCGAGAACATGCGCGAAGAAGGCGGCGAACCTGTTGCCGACCTGCGCGCGAAATTCTCGCCTGACCTGCGCGGAGTTGTCGTACCGCCAGAGCGCGCAGCGAGCATGATTGATGAATATCCGGTGCTGTCCGTTGTGGCAGCTTTCGCCGAGGGTGTCACCGATATGCAGGGCGTCAAGGAACTGCGCGTCAAGGAAAGCGACCGTATTGACGCGATGGCCAAAGGTCTGCGTGCTGCGGGTGTTACCGTCGACGAGGGACCCGATTGGTGGAAGGTCACCGGTTTGGGCCACGGCAATGTGCCCGGTGGTGCGACAGTGGAGAGTGAGTTGGACCACCGCATCGCCATGGCGTTCATGGTCATGGGGATGGCCACGCAAAATCCTGTGAGCGTCGATGACGGCAGCCCGATTGCCACATCATTCCCGATTTTCGAGGAACTGATGGGTGGGCTGGGCGCGCTATTGGTCCGTACCAACCCATGAGTTTTACCGTCGCCATCGATGGGCCTGCCGCAGCGGGCAAGGGCACGATCTCCAAGGCGGTTGCAGCGCATTTCGGGTTTGCACATCTGGATACGGGGCTGCTCTATCGTGCGGTCGGGGCGAGGGTTCTGGCTGGTGCCGCGCCGGTTGCGGCGGCGCAAGCACTGGATCCTGTGGACCTTGAGAGTGATGATCTGCGCACACCGCAAGTGGCGCAAGCCGCCAGTGAGGTCGCCGTGATACCCGAAGTCCGCGCGGCGTTGACCGCTTTTCAACGCGGTTTTGCCAAACGCAGTGGCGGAGCAGTTCTGGATGGCCGCGATATTGGCACGGTCATCTGTCCTGACGCCGATGTGAAACTGTTTGTGACGGCCAGTCCGGAATGTCGGGCCGAACGTCGGTTTCAGGAACTGTTGGGCAAGGGCACGGCTGTCACCTTTGACTCTGTGTTGGCGGATGTCAAAGCGCGTGACGCCCGCGACAGCGGTCGGGCGACAGCCCCGCTGGTGCCTGCTGACGATGCGGTGATGCTTGATACCTCGGAGTTGTCCGCAGAGCAGGCAATTGCCGCGGCAGTGAAAATTGTTGGGACCGCGCGCCGCTAGGTCGGTCATCTGTGGCTTTTCAGCGGCGAGCGTCAAGATCGGCCACAATCCACTTGATGCCGAAATCAACGAGAGGATGGCACGCTTGGCGAGCCAAAACCCCTTGCATTATTGGCAATACCCCAATATATGCCGCACTGTCTAAGCGTCGAGACAGGCGCGGATGTGAGACTTGAGCGGGGTCGGTGATGAACCGGCCCTGTTGTTTTATGATCCGTGAAAGATGCCAGACCACTGAAACCCAAAGACCGGCGGAGACAACCGCACGGCCCGTATAAAACCAAAACGTTAGGAAAACGACGCCACATGGCTAATACTATGGAAGAGTTTGAAGCGCTCCTGAATGAAAGCTTCGAAATGGACACACCCGCTGAAGGGTCAGTTGTCAAAGGCAAGGTTATCGCGATCGAAGCGGGCCAAGCCATCATCGACGTCGGCTACAAGATGGAAGGCCGCGTTGATATCAAAGAATTCGCAAATCCCGGTGAAGAGGCTGAACTGGCCGTTGGTGACACTGTTGAAGTGTTCCTGCGTCAGGTCGAAAATGCCCGTGGTGAAGCTGTTATCAGCCGTGAAATGGCGCGCCGCGAAGAAGCCTGGGATCGTCTGGAAAAAGCCTATGCTGACGAAGAGCGTGTCGATGGCGCAATCTTTGGCCGCGTCAAAGGTGGCTTTACCGTAGACCTTGGCGGCGCTGTTGCGTTTTTGCCCGGCTCTCAGGTCGATGTCCGCCCCGTGCGCGATGCAGGCCCGTTGATGGGTCTCAAGCAGCCATTCCAGATCCTGAAAATGGACCGTCGTCGTGGCAACATCGTTGTATCGCGCCGTGCAATCCTAGAAGAATCACGTGCTGAACAGCGTGCCGAAGTGATCGGCAATCTGACCGAAGGTCAGGAAGTTGATGGCGTCGTCAAGAACATCACCGAATACGGTGCGTTCGTTGATCTGGGCGGTGTCGACGGGCTGTTGCACGTCACCGACATGGCATGGCGCCGTGTGAACCATCCTTCGGAAATCCTTTCTATCGGTGAGACGATCAAGGTGCAGGTCATCAAGATCAACAAGGAAACCCACCGTATCAGCCTTGGCATGAAGCAGCTTCAGGACGATCCTTGGGATGCGGTTGAAGCCAAGTTCGGCCTCGGTTCCGTACATCAGGGCCGTGTGACCAACATCACCGATTACGGCGCATTCGTTGAGCTGGAAGCCGGTGTCGAAGGTCTGGTGCACGTCTCTGAAATGTCATGGACCAAGAAGAACGTTCACCCCGGCAAGATCGTGTCGACCTCTCAGGAAGTCGAAGTTATGGTTCTGGAAATCGACAGCGCCAAGCGCCGGGTTTCCCTGGGCCTCAAGCAGACACAGCGCAACCCATGGGAAGTCTTTTCCGAGACCCATCCTGAGGGCACCGAGGTCGAAGGCGAAGTCAAGAACATCACCGAATTCGGTCTGTTTGTTGGCCTCGAAGGCGACATTGACGGTATGGTTCACCTGTCCGACCTGACATGGGAAGGCCGTGGCGAAGATGTCATCGGTGATTTCCGCAAGGGCGATATGGTCCGTGCGAAGGTTGCTGAAGTCGACGTCGAGAAAGAGCGTATCTCGCTTTCGATCAAGGCCCTTGACGGTGATCCGTTCGCGGAAGCCATTGGCGGCGTGAAGCGTGGTTCTGTCATCACTGTCGAAGTGACCAAGATCGAAGATGGCGGCATCGAAGTCGACTACGAGGGTGCGAAATCCTTCATCCGTCGGTCCGACCTGTCCCGTGACCGTGCAGAGCAGCGCCCAGAGCGTTTCCAGGTCGGCGACAAGGTAGACGTGCGCGTAACCAACATCGACAGCAAGACCCGCAAGCTGGGTCTGTCGATCAAGGCGCGTGAGATCGCAGAAGAGAAGGAAGCGGTCGAGCAGTATGGCTCCTCTGCGTCTGGTGCATCCTTGGGTGATATCCTTGGTGCGGCTCTGAAGGGTGACGAATAAGTCTGACCTGACGAAGTGAACATGAAGGCCCCCGCCGCAGGTGACTGCGGCGGGGGTTTTCTTTTTTTCGGGTGCATTGCAGTGCTCGATTGAAGTCCGTTGCTTTCGTCCGGATCGCCCGCGCGGATGGAACGCGGGCGTAGGTTCAGTCGTTGCGAATCGTTTTGCGCGGTGATGTGTTCAACTGAGGTTGGGCACGTACATTGGCCCCCTTGTGCTGCTAAACATTGCATTTTGATCATTGAGTGGCGCGAATTAGGCCCGAAACTGCCGCATCTCTCTATTTCTTCGCAAGGCTAAACTGCCTATAGTCTTTTGAAAAGCGGGCACAAACCTGCTGTTGTGTGTTTGCTCACTGGTTGGGAGGCCAAAAATATGATCCGTTCCGAACTGATTCAGAAACTTGCCGACGAAAACCCCCACCTTTATCAACGTGACGTCGAAAAGATCGTGAATACGATATTTGAAGAGATTATCGAAGCGATGGCGCGTGGTGATCGTGTTGAGCTGCGTGGCTTTGGGGCCTTTTCGGTCAAGAAGCGTGATCAACGGATTGGTCGTAATCCGCGCACCGGTGAAGCGGTCGAAGTGGACGAAAAGCACGTGCCGTTTTTCAAGACAGGCAAGCTCTTGCGCGATCGTCTGAACGGAAACTAGGCCGGTTTCATTATCATCTTCTTTGCGATGAAAAGCTGTTCACCGGACCAATGAACTGCGCTATGCTGATGTCATGAAAACAATTCGCTACACATTCTGGGCCATTGTCGGTCTTTGCCTGATCCTGATTGGCCTTGCCAATCGTGATATTGTGACTGTGCGCGCCATGCCCGAGGCGCTGGGCGAACTGTTGGGCCTGTCCCCTGATATTCAGCTCCCGCTTTTTGTGGTTATCTTTATCGGCGTCGGTGCCGGACTGATGATCGGCTTTCTTTGGGAATGGGTGCGTGAGCATCGGATGCGCGCCGAGGCGCGAGGCAAAGCACGCGAAGTGGCAGGCTTGCGCCGCGAGGTTGAGCAACTGCGCGGCGCGGCCGCCGGTGCCAAAAGTGACGATGACGTTCTGGCGCTTCTTGAAAAGTCGCGCTGATGCCAGCTAACACGAGTGTCAAAATCTGCGGACTACGCGATGTGGCATCGCTGAAGGCGGCTGTTGATGCCGCGGCCAGTTATGTGGGTCTGGTTTTTTTTCCCAAATCTCCACGCAACGTCAGCATTGATGAAGCGACGGTCATTGCGCAGGCCGTGCCGCCGGGGGTGGCGAAGGTCGCTTTGGTCATTGATGCAGATAATGCGCTGCTTGATCAGATCACGGCCAAAGTTCCGTTGGATATCCTGCAATTGCACGGACATGAAACGCCCGAGCGGGTAAGCGAAATTCGTACGCGATACGGGCTGCCGGTGATGAAGGCCGTTGGTGTTGCCGACGAAAGCGATCTTGCGGCGCTCGATACATACGCGCAGGTGGCTGACCAGATTCTTGTGGATGCCAAACCGCCCAAGGACGCCAACCTGCCCGGAGGGAACGGTCTGTCCTTCGATTGGAGGTTGATCGCCGGTCGTCGCTGGCCTGTGCCGTGGATGCTCGCCGGTGGGTTGACGCCCCAGACAGTCGGCGAGGCGATTGCACTGACCGATGCGGGGCAGGTTGATGTGTCATCAGGTGTCGAATCTGCCCCTGGTGTAAAGGACGCGGCACGGATTGCCGCGTTTTGCGCCGCTGCGCGCGCGGATTGACGCGGAGCCGACAAAAGCGGTCGCGGCGTTAGCCGGGATTTCATGCGCGTCTGCGACCGGATGGCTGCTTTACCATTCACACAGGAATCGCTAGATCTGACAGGTGCGAAAACAGCAGGTGTCCCATGGCCAACGATCTCTTTAACAGCTTCATGACCGGTCCCGATGAAAAGGGCCGTTTTGGTGACTTCGGCGGACGCTTTGTGTCCGAAACACTCATGCCGCTGATCCTTGAGCTGGAAGAGCAGTATGAACACGCCAAGACGGACGAGTCGTTCTGGGCCGAGATGCATGATCTGTGGACACATTATGTGGGCCGTCCCAGCCCGCTTTATCATGCCGAGCGCCTGACCGAACATTTGGGCGGTGCGAAGATCTACATGAAGCGGGATGAACTGAACCACACAGGTGCGCATAAGATCAACAATGTGCTGGGCCAGATCATTCTTGCCCGTCGCATGGGCAAGACCCGGATTATCGCCGAAACCGGCGCCGGCCAGCACGGTGTGGCCACGGCGACAGTCTGTGCAAAGTTTGGTCTGAAGTGCGTGGTTTATATGGGCGCACATGATGTCGAACGCCAAGCCCCCAACGTGTTCCGTATGCGCCTTCTTGGTGCCGAGGTAGTGGCGGTGACCTCTGGTCGCGGCACCTTGAAGGATGCCATGAACGATGCGCTGCGCGACTGGGTAACCAATGTGCGTGACACCTTCTACTGCATCGGTACGGTGGCAGGCCCGCATCCCTATCCTGCAATGGTCCGTGATTTTCAGGCCATTATCGGCAAGGAAACGAAAGAACAGATGCAGGCCGCAGAAGGTCGCTTGCCTGACACGCTGATCGCAGCGATCGGTGGTGGCTCGAATGCGATGGGTCTGTTCTATCCGTTTCTTGATGACAAGGACGTCAATATCATCGGTGTCGAGGCTGGCGGCAAAGGCGTGAACGCCAAGATGGAGCACTGTGCGTCCTTAACTGGTGGCCGCCCCGGCGTATTGCATGGCAACCGCACCTACCTTTTGCAGGATGACGATGGCCAGATACTTGAAGGCTTCAGTATTTCTGCGGGTCTGGATTATCCGGGCATTGGGCCGGAACATGCATGGCTTCATGACATCGGGCGTGCTCAATACGTGTCGATTACTGACGCCGAGGCGCTGGAAGCGTTCCAATTGTGCTGCGCGCAAGAAGGTATTATCCCTGCACTGGAACCTTCGCATGCATTGGCCCATGTCATGAAGATTGCACCGGACCTTCCAGAGGACCACTTGCTGGTCATGAACATGTGCGGGCGCGGCGACAAGGACATCTTTACTGTCGCGAAACACCTTGGCTTTGATATGAAGATTTGATGCCCGGCGGCCTAAACTTTGGTTTAGGCCTTTCGTTATCGGGTTTACAAACGCTGATATAAACCGACGATGCGTATCAAAGCGGTGTGCGTTGCGCTGTTCTCGTGTTGAACGGATCGTATGGTGCGACCGTCACACATAAGGATGAATCAGACATGAAAAAGCTCTTACTTTCCACGACGACGTTGGTGGCACTCAGCGCGGGTGCTGTTCATGCGCAGTCAGTCGCTGAAAAGGTGATCGCGGCGCTGCAGGCGCAAAACTACGAAAGCATCGAGGTTACAAACGGTCCGACACAAATCAAGGTCGAGGCGATCCGCAATGGCCGTAAGCTCGAGGCCATCTATGATCTAGCCGGTAATATTCTCGAGCAAGAAGTTGAAACGATTGATGACGATGATGAGTTTGTGTCCGGCGTCAGGATCAAGGATGATGATGAAGACTTCTTTGACGATGACGATGACGAAGATGACGATGACGATGACGATGACGAAGATGACGATGACGAAGATGATGATGATGATGATGACGAAGATAACGAAGATGACGATGACGAAGACGATGATGATGACGAAGACGATGATGACGACGAAGACGATGATGATGATGACGAATAGTCATTCAAAATGTGCATGTTGATCAGATGATGTTGAAAAGGGTCATCATTTGTCTTGCACTCGCTGGGACGCCGCATTTTGCGGCGGCCCAGTCCGTGCAGGATCAGATCGTGTCGCAATTACGTGGGCAGGGATTTACCGAGATTACGTTGCAGCGTACGTGGCTGGGGCGTATTCGTGTCGTCGCGGTGCGCGATGATCTGCGGCGCGAGTTGGTGTTCAATCCACAGACCGGAGAAATCTTGCGCGACTACTGGCGGACTTTGGATGCCGACGAGGACACTGATGATGACGCTCCGACGCTGTTCAATCCGCGCAGCAGTACGAGTTCAGATGACCGTGACAGCGACTCGGGGGTGGACCGTGATGATGAAGATGACGACGACGACGACGATGACGACGATGATGATGATGACGACGATGATGATGATGATGACGACGATGATGATGATGATGACGACGATGACTGATCCGAGCTGACCGAAGGAAAACCAATTTGGAGAAAGGTCAATGGACGGTTGTCGTGATTGTGGTGGTGCAGCTTCTCTGCGCCATCTTTTTTGTCTCCCGCATCCTGGCGTCGGTGCTCGGCGTCGGTCCGCTGAGTTGGCAACTTTACGAATTGGTTGAATTGGGCGCGGCACTGGGCCTTTTGCTTGGTGTGGTGTTGGGGTGGATCGTATTGCGCCGCACGATGGCGCGCAATGTTGCGGTCGAAGATCAGCTTAGGGTGGCCTCGGGTGCATTCATGGATGTGTTGGAAGAACGCTTTGCCGCGTGGGTGCTGACCCCTGCCGAGCGCGACGTGGCGCTATTTGCGATAAAAGGCATGTCCACACAAGAAATTGCGACCCTGCGCAATGTCAGCGAGGGCACGATCAAAGCACAAACCAACGCAATTTACCGCAAAGCGGGGGTTTCCGGCCGGACCCAGCTGCTTAGCCTGTTTATTGACGATCTGATGGCGAAGGCCTGATCAGTTTTCGGGGTCATGCGCCGCATGGGTGCGCAGGATGTCGATCGAAACAATCTCGAGTGCCCGCACGTGGGTGGCATGCAGGTTGACCTGCGGCGCGCACCCTTCTTCGTGAGCCTGCAAAAACCGGCTGGCGCAAAGGCACCAGCCGTCGCCGGCCTTCAGCCCGGGAAAACCATATTCAGGCCGCGGTGTGCTGAGGTCATTACCGACGTATTTTGAAAAGGCGAGGAATTCATCCGTCATGACCGCGCATACCGTGTGGCTCCCTTGATCAGCCGCGCAGGTATCACATGCCCCATTTCGGAAAAATCCGGTCATGGGATCAATGGAGCAGGGTGCCAAGGCGCTTCCGAGAACGTTGAAGGAAGGGTCTTTTTCCATGGTGCCTATGCCTTTCTGTCTTTGATTGACTAATTAGGTCAACGATATCGATTTGCCACGGTTGAAGTTTTTCCGGGTTCAAATTTCAACGCCCTATTTCGGTTGGCACCGTGACTGCGGCAAACGGCATTGTCAGAGCTTTCGTTCAGATCACCGGGTCCAAGCCGCGTTAAGTGTGCTGTTCAACGAAATCTATCGACCAGCTTTTGCATTGCCGAGCGTGTGTCGGGGGCCGGTTCGGGTGCAGGGTCGGGCACCTTTGGCTTTTTTGCTGATTTGGACGAGCGCGGCGGAGCCACACGCAAGGCGATCGCGTTGAGGAACTTGGCACCATCGCCCGCGACCAGATCGGCGATGCCGTCACTGATGCCGCGCAATTCATCATCGAGCCATTCCGCATCTGCTTTGGGAAAATCGCGCAAGACATATCCCGGGACAGCATCTTTATGGCCCGGATGCCCGACACCCATGCGGACCCGTTCATAATCTGGTCCGATATGTCCGTGTATCGACCGCAAGCCATTGTGCCCCGCATGACCGCCGCCTGTCTTGAGCCGGACTTTGCCGGGTGCCAGATCAATCTCGTCATGGAACACGATTACGTCTTCCGGAGAGAGCTTGAGATAGCGCATCGCCTCTCCTACGGACTGGCCGGAAAGATTCATGAAGGTTTCAGGTTTGAGAAGCGTCACCCGTTTCGACCCGAGGCGGCCCTCGCAGGTTTGCCCTTGGAACTTTGACCGCCAACTGCTGAACCCATGGTCCGCCGCGATCCGGTCTGCCGCCATGAAGCCGATGTTATGGCGGTTATGCGCGTATTTCGCGCCAGGATTTCCAAGGCCGACAAGTAATTTCATAACCACAACTTACCTTATGCCGTATTGCAGCGCCAGAGCGCGTTTGTTCGGGGCAGGTGGGTGGCGCCTGCGCTCACCTGAATTGTTTGACAAAAGAAAAGGGCATCCCGAACGGAATGCCCTTCTTGATCGAAACGACGTAACGTGGCGCTTTAGTCTTCTGCAGCCTCGTCGTCAGTCGTTGGAACTTCGTCTGCGGCGACTTCTTCAGTGTCGTCATCCTCGGCCAGCAGGGCACGAGGTGCCTGCACGTTGGCGATGACAAAATCACGGTCGGTAATCGCAGGTGTCGCGCCTTCGGGCAGCGTGACATCGCTGATCGAAATGGTATCGCCGATTTGAACTTCGGCCAGATCAATCTCGATGTGCTCGGGGATGTCGCCGGCCAGAACGTCAAGCTCGACTTCGTTGCGCACAACGGTCAGAACGCCGCCTTTTTTCACGCCGGGGCATGTATCCATGTTGAGAAACTCAACAGGGATAAAGATTTTCACACGGCTGGTACGCTTGAGGCGCATCAGGTCGATATGTGTCGGCAGGTCCTTGACCACGTCGCGCTGGATACCGCGGCAGATGACGCGCACATCGTCTTGCCCCTCGATCTTGAGGTTGTGCAGCGTGGACATAAAGCCACCCTTGCGCAGTTTTGTCAGAAGGTAGTTGAAAGGGATGCTGATGGATTGCGGGTCAATACCGCCACCATAAACAATGCCAGGTACGTCGCCTTGACGGCGAGCTTGGCGGGCGGCCCCCTTGCCTGTCCCCGCGCGTACCGTGGCGTTAAGATCTTGGACCTTAGCAGCCATAGGAATTCTCCAATAATGTAGGGGCCCGCCTCCAAGGGTGTCCGAGCCCGATGAAGACAGCCGTATAGGGGGGATTGACGGATTTGGAAAGTCGTTTTTACACGGTAAGACAACTTTGAAACTTGCATTGGTTTCCGGCGCAAGGCAGGGATGCGCTCATGTCCATTCTGAACGCCCTTTCCCTGTCCCGACGCCCGGCCACTGCTTTTGTTGTGGTCGGTATGTTTTGGGGCTGTTTTGCAGCCTATGTTCCGGTGATCAAAGCACAATTAGGGGCGTCTGATGCGCTTTTCGGCACTTTGCTTTTGGGGTCTGCGACAGGTCTGGTGTCTGCGATGTGGTTGGCACCACGTGCAGACCGGATCTTGGGCGCGCGGGCAATGCAAGTGAGTGCGATTCTGCTTGCGGCCGCATGGTTGCTGCCGGGGTTGATTACGGTTCCGATTGTCTTTGCGCTGGCGATGGGTTTTGTCGGACTGGCGTCCGGTCTGCTCGATGTGGTCATGAACGCGCGGGTTAGTGAACTCGAAGCAAAACACAACCGCCCCTTGATGAACGCCAATCATGCGATGTTTTCGGTGGCATATGCCTGTGGCGCATTGCTTGTTGGCATCACGCGTGAAGCCGGATTGCCACCGGGCCCAGTGTTTGCAGGCTTTGGCGTGATCGCTTTGCTGATGCTGCCTCTCATGAAGATGGACGTCACCTATGTCGAAGCCGAAGAAGGTTATTCTGGGGGCTATCCGCTTTGGCCTATTGTGATCTGCGGCGCGATTGTCCTCGTGGCTTTCATGTCCGAGGCCACGGTCGAAGCATGGTCAGCTTTGCATGTCGAACGCACACTGGGCGGCAGTGCGGCTGAAGGGGCGCTGGGTCCTGCGATGCTGGGTATCACGATGGCTATTGGCAGGTTTTCTGGGCAGGTTGTAGCCGAGCGATTGCGGGAAATCCCTTTTGTGATAGGGGCTAGTGTCATTTCGGCACTTGGGGCGGTGATTGCCGCACTGGCCCCGACGCCACTCGTGGCTTACGTTGGTTTCGGGATCTTGGGACTAGGTGTATCTGTCATCGGCCCCATCGGACTGGCGCTGGTCGGCAAGCTGGTGGCGCCGCATTTACGGACCGAAGCAATCAGCCGCACGGCCGTGATCGGATTTTCGGGATTCTTCTTTGCGCCGATGGTGATGGGCCTGCTGTCAGAGGCCTTTGGACTACGCTTTGCGTTCTTGGCGGTTGCGCTCTTGCTGCTGGGCACGGTGCCTTTGGCGTTGGCTGCTAAAAAGCAGTCGCGGGGCTGACAGGCTGCGCTTGGGGGGCAAGGCGCAGTCTGGTTCAGTAACGCTGGGGGCGACATCCATTCCGATGCCGCCCCTTGATATAGCGCTTAGGCGTGATTGGCGAAGCCATGTAATAAGATCCTTCATCAGGGACAAAGAGAAACAGCGTAGTTGTCCTGAGAAATGGCACAGTCGTCTGTCGAACCGGTTGAGTCAGGCTCATCAGAGCTATCATTCCCTACGGTCGATACAATCAACAGCGCGGCCACGATACCGACTACGATGTATGCGGGGTTGATCGACGGATTGGCGGCGACCAGTTCTTGCTCCATGGCGGGGGCTTCCACGATTACGGGAGAAAGGCCGCCCGCAAAGGCTGTATTGGCAGACAGTGCAATTGCTGCTGCATAAATTGTTGTTTTCATGGACATATTCAGGGTCCTTACTCATTTACTGTTTTAACTGGGTTGAAACCTTTCGGACTTCCCACTGTGGAAGGTATTTCAATCTGAAATACACGTCACCGTCAAGGCAGCAGGTTCCGAAAGGTCGATCACTTCACGTTCATTGCTTTGGCTCATCAGCCTGATTCAAGCGAAGGCGATTATTCTGTGATCACTTGGCTTACTCGCCCGCTGATACGAACTACTCTATTGTCTGACGTTGACTCAGGTTCCTCATTTAGCGCAATTGGCGTGAGTGTGTCGCTGTTGTCGTTACCAACCGAGGCTGCGATCAGCAGTGCGGCCACAACACCGACCACGATATATGCAGGGTCGATGGATGGTGTAGCAGCAACGATTTCGTCTTCGACCAAGGGTGTCTCGGTGATGGCAGGGGAAAGCCCGCCAGCGAAAGCTGTAGTGGCGGTGAGCGCCAGTACGGCGGCGATAGCGGTGGTTTTGATAGGCATCATATGCTCCTCGTTACATTGTTACTATAGGCGCGCGCGGGATGCCCCCAAGCCACGCACCAGCGGTGAGGCGTCCTAAAGATTAAGAAAAAGGCAACAGTTGGGCAGATGTATGCGGCGCTAACAAAAAGAAGTAATTTTTAGAAAAAAGTTTGGTTTGTGAGCCGGAGAATGATTGATCAGCTCCAGCGCCCTTCGAAATCTTCGGGAACCAGCAGAATATCCCGGTCCAAGGTCTTGACGTCCCGCCGCCCGCAAAGCGCCATTGTCGTATCCAGTTCCTTGTGGATCACCTCCAGCGCAGTGGTCACGCCTTTTTCGCCCATCGCACCCAGACCATTTACAAAGGCGCGCCCGATGTATGTGCCCTTTGCCCCCATCGCGAGAGCCTTGAGCACGTCCTGACCGGACCGGATGCCGCTATCAAGGTGGACTTCCACCTTGTCGCCGACAGCATCCATGATCGCTGGCAATGCGCGGATCGACGATAATGCGCCATCCAGTTGTCGCCCGCCGTGGTTGGACACAATAATCGCATCGGTGCCCAGTTCTGCGGCTTTTTTGGCATCATCGGCGTCCAGGATACCTTTCAGGATCACCTTGCCGCCCCACATTTGCATCAGTTGCGCGACACGATCCCAGTCCAGCGCATGGTCAAAGGCCTCGGCGATCCACGAAGACAGGGACGAAGGATCGGACACGCCCTTGGCATGGCCCACGATATTGCCGAAAAAACGCCGCTTGGTTTGCAGCATTTCAATGCCCCAAGGCCATTTCGTCGCCAAATCCGCCATGCTGGAGACTGTCAGTTTGGGTGGTGCCGACAGGCCGTTCTTGAGATCCTTGTGACGCTGCCCCATGATCTGCAGATCAAGCGTGATCACCATCGCCGAACAGCCCGCATCACGCGCGCGGTCAAACAGGCGCTGCATGAAGTCATCATCTTTCAGCGTATAGACCTGAAACCAGAACGGTTTTGTTGTGTTCTCGGCCACGTCTTCGATTGAGCAGATCGACATGGTAGACAGGGTAAACGGCACGCCGAACTTTTCGGCAGCACGCGCTGCTTTGATTTCGCCATCGGCGCATTGCATGCCGGTCATGCCGACAGGGGCAAGTGCGACAGGCATCGACACGTCCTGCCCGATCATCTGGCTTGCGGTGGTGCGGTTCGTCATATCGACTGCGATACGCTGTCGCAGACGGATCTGGTCAAAATCAGACGTGTTCTCGCGGAACGTCTGTTCGGTCCAACTGCCGCTTTCAGCGTAGTCATAAAACATCTTGGGCGTCCGACGTTTATGAAGCCGCTTGAGGTCAGCGATCGTTGTGATGACGGGCATAACGAAATCCTTGAATTGGTCATTATTTGTTACCGATTTAAAGGGCTTACGCAAGTACCTGCGTTGATGTGGATCAAAACGTAAGAAGCACCGATTAGCCTTGGTGTGTTCCGTCTGCCAAAGTCTTCACAAAGGCCAGAACATCATCCACGCTTTCGCCTGCACCGATCTTTTCGACGATTGCAGAGCCGACCACGGCACCATCAGCCACGCGCGCAATCGCCTCGGCCGCATCGGGTGTCTTGATGCCAAAACCAACGATGACAGGCAGGTCAGTCTTGGATTTGATCCGCGCGACTTCGGGGCCCACATCGCCGGCCTGCGCGTCAGCGGTGCCTGTGATACCTGTCATGGAAACATAATAGACAAAGCCGGAGGTGTTCTGCAGAACCGTCGGCAGGCGCTTGGCATCTGTTGTCGGGGTCGCCAGCCGGATAAAGTTGATGCCCATCTTCTGGGCCGGAATACAAAGCTCGTCGTCTTCTTCAGGTGGCAGGTCGACAATGATCAACCCGTCAACGCCAGCGGCCGTGGCGTCATTGAGGAACCTGTCGACACCGCGCGAATAGATCGGGTTATAGTACCCCATCAAGACAATCGGTGTGGTATCGTCCGTCTTGCGTAATTCCCGTGCGTATTGCAGCGTTTTTTCCAGGGTTTGTCCGGATTCAAGGGCGCGCTGACCCGCCAATTGAATGGTCGCGCCGTCGGCCATAGGGTCTGTGAAGGGGACGCCCAGTTCAATGACATCGACACCGGCAGCGGGCAGGCCTTTGACAATCTCAAGCCCGGTTTCATAGTCGGGATCGCCTGCCATGACATAGGCCACAAATGCTTTTTTGCCCTGCTCGCGCAACTGCGCGAATTTTGCGTCGATTCTGCTCATTTCTGTCCCCGGTCTGCACACTTAGTTCGGTTTGCTTGAAGGCACAGGGAAAATCAATGGCAGAGTGCGTTTGCCCAAGCTGCTTGCGCAGTTGGCCATCGCCCCCTAGAAGCGCGAAAAGGAACAAAGGAGAGCCGTGATGGGTTTCAAGATGGGTATTGTGGGTTTGCCGAATGTCGGCAAATCCACCTTGTTTAACGCATTGACCAAGACGGCAGCGGCACAGGCGGCGAATTTCCCGTTCTGTACGATTGAACCCAATGTCGGCGATGTGGCTGTCCCTGATGCGCGTCTTGAAAAACTTGCGGCGATTGCGGGCTCCAAGCAGATTATTCCGACGCGGATGACATTCGTCGATATCGCAGGGCTGGTGAAGGGTGCCAGCAAGGGCGAAGGGCTGGGCAACCAGTTTCTGGCCAATATCCGTGAATGTGATGCTATCGCCCATGTCCTGCGCTGCTTTGAAGATGATGACATCACCCATGTCGAGGGCCGTGTTGATCCGGTGGAAGACGCAGAAGTGATCGAAACCGAACTTATGCTCGCCGATCTTGAGAGCATAGAGAAACGCCTGCAAAACCTGACGCGCAAGGTTCGTGGCGGCGACAAGGAGGCTGTGCAGCAGGTGCGCCTTCTTGAAAAGGCGCAGGTGGCATTGGAAGAAGGTAAGCCAGCGCGCACTGTCGATGTGGATGCGGACGACGCAAAAGCATGGAGGCTGCTGCAACTGCTGACCACCAAGCCGGTTCTCTATGTCTGCAATGTCGAAGAAGACAGTGCCGGTTCAGGCAACAGCCAATCTGCGCGGGTGGCCGAAATGGCCGCGGCGCAAGGCAACTCCCACGTCGTGATCTCTGCTCGGATCGAAGAAGAAATCAGCCAGTTGGAACCGGATGAGGCTGAAATGTTTCTTGAAGAAATGGGTCTGGAAGAAGCAGGCCTCGACCGGTTGATCCGTGCAGGCTACGAATTGCTCCACCTGCAGACCTATTTCACCGTAGGCCCAAAAGAGGCGCGTGCATGGACCATCAAGGAAGGCACATCAGCGCCGCAGGCTGCCGGTGTGATCCATGGCGATTTTGAGCGCGGCTTCATTCGTGCTGAGACCATCGCTTATGATGATTTCATCACGCTTGGCGGCGAACAGCCAGCCAAGGAAGCAGGCAAGATGCGGGCGGAAGGCAAGGGTTACATCGTCAAAGACGGCGATGTGATGCACTTTTTGTTCAACACCTAAGGGCGCAAGGCGCGCAAGAAAGCCGACTTGTCAGCGCTTCCCGCGCAGTTGCTTCTGGATAGCCTTCATGCGTTCTGGCGGCATGGTGGGTGCATTATCCCTCATCTGCTGTATTTTGGCTTCGGCCCCCGCGATCAGCCCGTGAATATGCTGCGCCTCAGGCAGGTTCTTCCAGTATTTCTTGGGCATCTCGGATGTCATCGCACTGACCTTCAGCCGCGCAGGGTTGAAGATATTGCAGAAATAAGTGCCCCAAAGCGCCTCTGCCGCGTCCTCGGGCAGGTCCGGTTTGGGCTGGCCGGGGTGGAACGTCAGGTTGCCATCAACAAACTGCGCGGTCACATCGGGGGTCGCGATCATCCAGTCCATATCGGCAAAGCGGCGTGCAAAGAAGGGGGCGGTGGGTTCAACCGTGTGATGCGTTGGTTCAAACCATGCGGCAAAGCTGCGTCTGTCGCCACCCTGCCGCAGATCACGAAAACGGACAAAGGCTTTCATCTTGTGCTTGCACCGATGCACGCCCTTTTCCATCTGGCGCAATTTAGCCAGTTCGGGATCGGCGCGGTCCTGCATCAGGCCGGGTTGGTGGCGCAGACGCCAGAGCAGGCTGTAAAGCCTTGCAAAGCGTTGCGGGTCTTTGTGCCAAACGACCCAATGCGCCATTTCGACAAAGCTTTGGGGCGCTTTGATCCGGCGTGTCACGGGCGGCAAGGGTGTGGCTGTGGCAAAGAGTTCGCCCATCTCGTTATCGAAATCCCAAAGGATATCGTCAGGGGAAACGCCTGCGCTGATCAGGCGCTTGGCGGCGTCGCGCCACGCGATATCAGTGCCGATGCGGGGCAGGGGAACGGTATACATCAAAAAAGGCTCAACTGTTCAGGGGGCGGGGCGAAGCGCGCGCGCAGGTCTGCGCTGTCCGTCAGGCCACCCGGTGACCAATCCTGCGCGGTGATAAAGGCCTTTGCTTTCTTCAGCGACGCCCCCATCCGCAACAGATCATCGTACCGCAGCCTGCGGTGCCTGCGCGTGGACAGGATGCGCCCGACCGTGCGGGTGCCGAACCCCGGGACGCGTAACAACATGTTCTTGCTGGCGCGGTTCACGTCCACCGGAAAATCTGCACGGTTTTGCAGAGCCCACGCCAGCTTTGGATCGACATCCAGATCAAGGTTTCCGTCGGGGCGTGCGGCGGTGATTTCGTCCACACCAAAACCATAAAAGCGCAACAACCAATCCGCCTGATAAAGCCTGTGTTCGCGTGCCAATGGCGGCTTGATGAGGGGCAGTGTCGCGGTGGCATCAGGGATCGGCGAAAAGGCTGAATAATAGACCCGCTTGAGCTTGTAATCCCCATAAAGCCGGCTGGAATGGCTAAGGATCGTCGCATCGCTCGACCTGTCGGCGCCAATGATCATCTGTGTGGACTGTCCCGCCGGAACAAAACGCTTGCCGCGCTTGCCTGTATAGCTGCGTTCGTCCGCTACATCCTTGCGGGCTTTTACATCGCCCATGGCCTTGCGGATGGTCGCGGGGTTCTTTTCGGGGGCATAGGCCTTAACGCTGTTGTCTGTCGGCAATTCCACATTGATCGACAGACGGTCGGCATAAAGCCCTGCCTCCTCGATCAATTCAGGGGCTGCGTCGGGGATGGTTTTCAGGTGGATATATCCGCGAAAATTCTCGACCTCGCGCAGACGCTTGGCGATTTGCAACATGTCTTCCATGGTTTTGTCCGGCGACTGGATGATGCCGGAAGACAAAAACAGTCCCTCAATGTAGTTTCGGCGGTAAAACTCGATCGTCAGTTGCACGACCTCATCGGGCGAAAACCGTGCGCGCTGCACATTCGACGACACCCGGTTGACGCAATAGGCGCAGTCATAGATGCAGAAATTCGTCATCAGGATTTTCAGCAGGCTGATGCAGCGCCCGTCAGGGGCATAGGCATGGCAAATTCCGGACCCTCCGGTCGACCCTAACCCCTTGCCATCGCGGCTATCACGCCGTGTGGTCCCACTGGACGCGCACGAGGCATCATAGCGGGCCGCGTCAGAGAGAATAGCGAGCTTTTGAGTGAGAGTGAGGCGAGACATATGTTCATGTTATGTTCTAAATATCCAGCTTGCAAGACAGGTTTGCTTACACTGCCCGCGGCATTTTGGAATGTGCAAGGTCGCGCTGTCGTTTTATCAAGACCGGGTCGGGTAAAAAGGCAACTACTGCGGGTCTGAGGCTCAAGACCTGCAAGCTTCAGGGCGGAAAAGTTTCATCATACATCCGATCTCCCAGATCCTTGGACGACATACTTGAAATCAATAACTTGCGGATATTCGAGACGCACTTGGTCAAGTACAGGTATCGTGCCGAACCAAATCTGGCGCAATAAGCCCTAACGCCCGAGACTGATCCGTTTGCTGAGACATGAAGGCCCGAAAGAGACAAAATTATTGCATTTCTCCCTTTTCAAGCCCGTCCGCTTTGGTCACACATTCATCATCTAAAATTTCGGGAGTTACCGTGTCCCTCTTTTTTATCGTCGCATTGCCATTCTTTGGTGCTTTGCTTCCCGGCTTGATGAATTCTGCTGGCAGGTCCGCCTGTGCAGGCGTTACGTTTACCGTGACATTAACCGCTTTTGTCGGCTTGCTGACGAACCTGCCAGCTATCATTGCCGGTGACATCGTGACCGCGCGCATCGACTGGATGCCCGCACTTGGGCTGAACTTTACGCTCATGCTTGATGGACTGGGATTTTTCTTTGCCTTGTTGATCCTCGGAATCGGCCTTTTGATCATCGCATATGCGCGGCAGTATCTGAGTCGCGCCGACAATATGGGCGAGTTCTTTACCTATCTGCTGCTCTTTCAGGGCGCGATGGTGGGTATCGTTCTGAGCGATAACATCCTGCTTTTGCTGATCTTCTGGGAGCTGACTTCGCTCTCGTCATTCCTGTTGATCGGTTACTGGAAGCACCTTCCCGAAGGCCGACAGGGAGCGCGGATGGCGCTGACTGTGACGGGTATGGGCGGGCTTGCGATGATCGGTGGGATGCTGATCCTGGGGCAAATCGTGGGAAGCTATGACCTCAGCGTCATTTTGCAGAACCGTGACCTTATTCAGGCCGATCCGCTTTATGTGCCCGCGCTGATTCTGATTTTGCTGGGGTGTTTTACCAAATCGGCCCAGTTTCCGTTCCATTTCTGGCTGCCGCACGCGATGGCGGCTCCGACGCCGGTTTCGGCCTATCTGCACTCTGCCACGATGGTAAAGGCCGGTATCTTCCTGATGGCACGAATGTGGCCTGTTTTGTCTGGTACGACCGAATGGTTCGTGATCGTCACGACGGCCGGATTGGTGACCATGGTTTTGGGGGCGGTGATTGCGCTTTTCAAACATGATCTCAAGGCCCTGCTTGCCTTTTCCACGGTCAGTCATCTGGGTCTGATCACCATGCTGCTGGGCACCGGAACGGCGTTTGGTGCCATGGCGGCGGTCTTTCACATCCTCAATCACGCCACGTTCAAGGCGGCATTGTTCATGTCTGCGGGCATCATCGACCATGAGGCCCACACCCGTGACATCAGGCGTTTGGGAGGTTTGCGCACCTTGATGCCGGTGACTTTTGTGATCGTGGTGCTTGCGGCCCTGTCCATGGCCGGCATTCCACTGCTCAATGGCTTTCTGTCCAAGGAAATGATGCTGGAAGAGGCCAACCACACAGTTCTTTTCAACAGCCCCTTGCTGGTTCCTGTGCTGGCGACGGTTGGTTCGCTGTTTTCTGCGGCCTATTGTTTCCGCCTGATCAGTCATGTGTTTTTCGGCCCTGTGCGTGATGATTATCCTGCCAAACCGCATGATCCGCCTGTCGGGATGTGGCTGCCGCCTGCGCTTTTAATCATACCGGTGGTATTGATTGGTGTGGCCCCTTTCGTTGCAGAGCCTTTCGTTAGACTGGTCACTGCCGCTGTGCTTGGCGAGGCGGCAGACCTGCCGTCGGCGCATCTCAAGCTTTGGCACGGATTGGTGCCAGCACTTTATATGTCTATCATCGCCGTAACCGGCGGTCTGGTCATGCTGGCGGTCTTCAAGCCCGCCCTGCGTGTGTGGGATGCCTTGCCGCGGCCGGAAGCCAAGACGGCCTTCGAGGCCGTGGTTGCCGTCGCTGTTAAGCTGTCCCAAGTATTGATATTGCCGCTTCATAACGGCGCGTTCTCACGCTACGCCGCCATCGGCACCGTCGTGATCGTCGTGGCCGGATACTACGCATGGGTCACCGGAACAGTCGGCGTACCGATGCATCAGATGCAGGCTGCGGACCCCGTTCTGATTTCTGGCTGGGGCATGTTGGTTGCGGCAACCATCGGCATGGTCTTCCTGCATCGCAACCGTTTCCTGTCATTGATCCTGATCGGGATCGTGGGCCTTATGGTATCAATCGGGTTTGTCTTTCTGAGCGCACCTGACCTTGCGATGACCCAGTTCACGGTCGAGGTGGTCACGATCATCCTGTTGCTTTTGGCCCTGAACTTTCTGCCCAACCGGACCCCTGTCGAAAGCACCGTCTTGCGGCGGATGCGCGATATCGCTGTGGCGGTTGCCGGCGGATTGGCAAGCTTTGCGCTGGCCTATTATTATATGCTGCGTGATCCGGTCGGCACGGCGATTTCAGAGTTTCATCTCGAGAATTCCTACAAGGGCGGCGGCGGTACCAATGTGGTGAACGTCATTCTGGTCGACTTCCGTGGTTTTGATACCTTTGGCGAGATTATCGTGCTGAGCATCGCCGCCCTGTTGATCTATGCCTTGACGGTATCTTTGCTAAACGGGCCTGTCGGGGCGCGGCTTTTGAAGCGCAGGCCCGATCAGCCGCAGGCGGGTGGCGTCCATCCGATGATGATGGTTGTGCTGACCCGCGGAATGATGCCTGTGGTCATGATGGTTGGTTTCTATATTTTCCTGAGTGGTCACAACGAACCCGGTGGCGGATTTATCGCGGGTCTGATTGTGTCAATCGGGGTCGTGATGCAGTATATGGCCAGTGGTTTTGCATGGACTGCCGCGCGGTTGAGATATCCCTATCACGGTGTGATCGGTGCAGGGGTGCTTGTCGCTGGTTTGACGGGGATCGGCTCTTGGTTTGTCGACAAGCCGTTCCTGACCTCCGATTTCATGTATGTGCGTATTCCTCCTTTCGAGAAGTTCGAGCTTGCGACGGCGGCGCTTTTTGATGTGGGCGTGTTCCTCTCCGTCGTGGGCGCTGTGATGTTGTCACTCGAGAGTTTCTCGCGTCTGGCCCGCCGCAGTGGGAGCACCCCAAGCGACTATCCGATGGATGTTGACCCATCCAGAGATGCACCGCCTCAGCGAACCGTGCAGGAGGGCGTGTAGCATGGAATTTCTCATTGCTTCGGCTATCGGCACCATGACCGCCGCAGGTATTTATCTTTTGCTGCGGTTGCGTACGTTTCCGGTGATTTTGGGGATCTCGTTGCTGACCTATGCGGTGAACGTCTTTCTGTTCACGTCTGGTCGTCTCGTCGTGGGTGCGCCGCCGGTGTTGCGTGACAACATCACGACTTATACAGACCCGTTGCCGCAAGCGCTCGTGCTCACGGCGATTGTGATTTCATTCGGTATGACGGCTGTCGTTGTTATGATCGCTCTGGGGGCCTTCCTTGGATCTGACGATGACCATGTGGATGATCAACCCGACGCATCCCAAGACAAGCCGGAGGGATCGGCATGACTCATTGGCTTATCGCACCAGTCATCTTGCCTGCGATGTTGGCCCCGTTCATCGTGCTGGCAGCGCGCTATCATATCGGCATCCAACGGGTGTTTTCGATCGCGGGTGTTTTGATTCTGGTCGCGATTTCCGGCGGCTTGGCTTGGGCCACATCTGATGGAACGATCCTGCTCTACCAGTTGGGCAATTGGGCGGCCCCGTTCGGTATTGTTCTGGTCGGGGACAGTTTATCGACCATGATGATCCTGCTCACCTCGGTTCTGGCGCTCTTTGTGCTGATATACGCGATCAGTTCGGGCTGGGACGATAGGGGGTGGCATTTCCATGCGCTGTTCCAGTTCCAGTTGATGGGGATACTGGGCGCGTTCCTGACCGGAGACCTGTTTAACCTTTTCGTGTTTTTCGAGGTTTTGCTGATCGCGTCCTACGGTCTCATGATCCATGCCGGTGGCACTGTCAGATTGCGCGCCGGTGTGCAGTATGTGCTTTTCAACCTCATCGGTTCGACACTGTTCCTTTTCGCGCTGGGCTCGATCTATGCCGAAACCGGTACGCTCAACATGGCTGATCTGGCAAATCGGGTGGCGCTGATCAGCCCGGAAGAGACTGTCGGTATTCGCGTTGCCGCCGTCTTGTTGTTGCTTGTCTTCGCAATCAAAGCAGCCCTTGTTCCGCTGCATTTCTGGTTGCCTTCCAGCTATGCTGAGGCGCCGGCACCGGTCGCAGCGCTGTTCGCAATCATGACCAAAGTCGGGGCCTACGCGATTATTCGTGTCTATACGCTGGTCTTTCCCCCTGATCTTGAAGTCACGGCGGGGTTGCATAACACATGGCTACTGCCCGCTGCGCTGGTTTCGCTTTCGATCGGGATGGTCGGTGTACTGGCGGCCAAAAGGTTCGACCGGCTGGTGGCATTTTCTATCATCGGATCGATGGGGATGGTCTTGGTGTCTATCGCGCTCTTTTCACCAGAGGGGATCGCGGCCGCGCTTTATTACATCGTGCATTCGACATTCGCGGGTGCCGCGCTTTTCCTGATCGTCGATCTGGTCCGTTCCGGACGCGCAGACCTTGCGCTGACACCCCAAGCGCCCGTTGCCGGTGCGACGATCACGGCCAGTTTGTTCTTTGTGGCTGCAATTGCGATGGCGGGGTTGCCGCCTTTGTCGGGGTTCCTGGGCAAGCTTCTGGTGCTTGATGCGGCATTCGGCACCGATACGATGGTCTGGATCTGGGCTGTTGTCTTGGGTTCCAGCCTGATCAGCATCGTCGGGTTCGCCCGTGCCGGTAGCGTCTTGTTCTGGAAAGCGCAAAGCGTGACGCCGCCGGAGGATATTGCAAAAGCGGAGCCACCCGGAAAAATGTGTTATGTCGCGATCGGCGGGCTGATCATGCTCCTGGTCTTGCATACTGTCTTTGCAGGGCATGTGCATCGCTATACAACGTCAATCGCAGCCCAGTTGTTCAATCCCGAGCCTTATATTTCGACCGTCGTCGATACGCCGGGCAAACTCAGCAAACCTACGGAAGATCAATGATATGGCACGTGCATTCCATTGGCTGATCCCGCACCCGCTTTTGACGCTGATCCTGACGATCGTCTGGATGCTGCTGCAAAACGATATCTCGGGCGGGATGGTTGTGTTCGGATTCATCCTTGGTGTCATCATCCCGTGGGGTACCTCTGTCTGGTGGCCTGACACGCCAAACAGTTTCAGCGTAGGGAAAATGATGATCTACAGCATCATCGTGATTTGGGATATTATCGTCGCGAATATCGAGGTGGCCTGGATCGTGCTGACAGTTCCGACGGCAAAGCTGAAACCTGCATGGATCATCGTACCGCTGAGGCTGCGCGAACCCGAGGCAATCACTTTGCTGGCCGGTACAATTACGCTCACACCCGGCACGGTTTCGACCGACCTTTCGGATCAGGGTCACAGCTTGTTGGTTCATGTCTTGCATACAGATGACCCCGATGCAGTGCGCGACGATATCATCAACCGATACGAGGCCCGGCTACTGGAGATTTTCGCATGATATTTGCTACGCAAATTTTAAATATCGCAGTGGTGATCACGTTTCTTGCGCTAGCGCTTGGGCAAGTCATGTCCATGGTGCGTCTGATTGTGGGTCCTACTTCGGGGGATCGGGTCTTGGCGCTGGATACGATGGTGATAAATGCGCTGGGGCTTGTGATTGTCTTGGGCATTCATCAGGGCGTGCAGATCTATTTTGAAGTGGCCTTGCTGATTGCGATGCTGGGCTTTGTTTCAACCGTTGCCTTGGCGCGGTTTATCCTGCGGGGAGATATCATCGAATGACCGCGCAAATTATCGGAACTTACATCGTGAGCCTGTCCCTGATGATCGGATCGGGGTTTGTTTTGGTCGGTGCCATCGGCCTTTTGAAATTCAACGACCCTATGACCCGGCTGCATGCACCCACCAAAGTCGGGACGATCGGGATCGGGATGCTCCTTGTCGCCTCGATCATTCATTCGTTTGATATCGGCAAACCGTCCACGCATGAACTGTTGATCATGGTGTTCCTGTTCGTGACGGCACCAATTTCGGCCAACTTCATTGGCAAGGTGAATATCCATGGCCGCGCCTGTGATCCACCGCCCGCGCCGCCAAAGGACGATAATTGGTCCACTCTCGGCGTACCAGAGTCCGAACACGACACATGAGACCTTTCAGACGCTTTTGCGTGCCGCTGCCCGTTTGTGAAAGAGGCTTGTGATAGCAGGGTGACAAGGCGAAGATGCTATTGTTTTCGGTTCGTTCGTGCGCCGGCCTTGTCTTTCGACGGCAACGCTGCGTGGTAGTTTCCGCTATCGCGTCATGAAGAGATTTTGTGCAAAAATGATACAATGTGAGGACGAGCATGTCTGACGAACACGTAGCGAAAGGCCGTGCAGAACTCATTGCCACGCGCAAGGAAAGTCGGTCCTTGTACTGGATGGTCGCTATCTTCAGTTTTTTCGTGAACCTGTTGATGCTGACCGGACCGCTTTACATGCTCAATATTTATGACCGTGTTCTTAGTTCGCGGTCGTTCGAGACGCTGATTGCGTTGTCGGTCTTGGTCGCCTTCCTTTATGCCATGATGGGTATTCTGGATTTTGTACGCGGCAGGATCATGGGTCGCGTCGGGGCGCGGTTTCAGGCCAGTCTGGATCGGCGGGTCTTTGGTGCGGTGCTCAAGGCGACCACGTTGAACCGCGCGCCGCGTGAGGCGGCAACCGGCCTGCGCGATCTGGAGGCTGTTCAGCGCCTGATCACGTCGCCTGCGCTGATGGCGCTTTTTGATCTGCCATGGGTGCCGCTCTTTTTTCTGGGCATCTTCATCTTTCATCCGCTGATGGGTATCCTCGCGGTCGCTGGGGCCGTGGTGCTGCTTCTTGTGGCGTTGCTCAACCAGCTTACGACACGCAAACCGCTTGAAGCTGCAAATGCCGCGGGCTTCGCATCTGAACAACTGGGCGCGCATATCCGTAGCGAAAGTGAAATGGTGCATTCACTGGGAATGCGTGGGGCCGCCTTTGACCGTTGGCAAATCGCGCGTGGCAGATCGCTGGACACGACGATTGAGGCGGCCGATGCGTCGGGAACGTTCACTGCATTGACCAAGTCATTCCGGCTTTTTCTGCAATCGGCGATGCTGGGTCTGGGGGCATATCTTGTCTTGATGAACGAACTCTCGCCGGGCGCCATGATCGCCGGTTCAATCTTGTTGGGCCGCGCACTTGCGCCGATCGAACTCTTGGTTGGGCAATGGGCCCTGTTCCAGCGCGCGCGCGAAGGATGGCGGAACCTTTCGGTGCTTTTGGGTCATATCCCGCCGGATGAACCGCGCACTGAACTCCCGAAACCGCAAGCCAAAATTGTCGCCGACCAAGTCACCGTCGTGCCGCCCGGCGAACAGCAGGCAGCACTTCGTATGATCAGTTTTACCGTAGCACCCGGACAAGCGGTCGGCGTCATCGGCACATCGGGTGCGGGCAAATCGACATTGGCGCGGGTGCTGACAGGGGTCTGGAGACCTGCAGGGGGCAAGATCAGGCTCGATGGGGCGGCACTTGATCAATATGACCCTGATGTTCTGGGGCAGCATGTCGGCTATCTGCCGCAACGGGTGCAGCTTTTTGACGGGACGATCAAGGAAAACATCGCACGCATGTCAATGACGCCTGACGATGCCGAGGTCATTGCCGCCGCCAAGACTGCCGACGCCCACGAGATGATCCTGAAATTTCCCGATGGATACGACACCCGCATTTCAGCGACGAGTGGGCGATTGTCGGGTGGCCAGATCCAACGCATAGGTCTTGCGCGTGCGCTTTACGGTGATCCGGTGATTGTTGTTCTGGATGAGCCGAATTCGAACCTTGATAATGACGGATCGACCGCGCTGAACAAGGCGATCAAGGCGCTCAAGGCCAAAGGAAGGGTTGTCTTCATCATGGCGCACCGGCCTTCCGCCATTCAGGAATGTGATCTCTTACTGGTCCTTGAAAACGGCGCGCGGCGGGCTTTTGGACCAAAGGACGAAGTTCTGGCCGAGATAGTTAAAAATCATGGTGATATCAAACGCAGTACCGGCAAAGCAGGAGGGGTATCATGACGACCGATACCACGGCGCGCTGGCCGGTCCTCAAGCACATGGCGATTGGCGGTCTGACCCTGTTGGTCCTTGTCGGTGGCTTTGGCTCATGGGCCGTCATGGCGCAAATATCCGGCGCGGTGATCGCATCGGGCCAGATCGAAGTTGAGCGGAACAGACAGGTTGTCCAGCATCCGGACGGTGGTGTCGTGGAGGAAATCATCGTTAATGAAGGGGACACGGTGCGGGAAGGTGACCTGCTTTTGCGTCTGGATGCGACAACGCTGCAATCGGAACTTGCGGTCGTTGAAGGGCAGCTTTTCGAGATCCTCGCGCGCCGCGCCCGGCTAGAGGCAGAGCGCGACGGTGCGCCGGCACTGACATTCAGCGATGTCTTGCTGGAGGCCGGAACACCAGAGGCGCAGAGCCTGATGGAGGGACAAGAGCGTTTGCTTCAAGCGCGTCTTGAGACGAACCGCAGTGCTGTCGAGCAACTGACCCAGCAGCGCGCACAGATCGCCAGTCAGCTCGTTGGGATCACAGCACAGCAAAAGGCGCTTTCCACCCAACGCGACCTGATCGCGCAGGAACTGGCCGATCAGCAAAGCCTGTTGGACCGCGGGCTTGCACAGGCCAGCCGCGTGCTGGCGCTGCAACGCGAAGCGGCGAGCCTGCTGGGCAGGGTGGGCGAACTGACGGCGCAATCCGCGCAAGCAGCCGAGCGGATGACAGAGATTGAACTGCAAATCCTTGGTTTGTCCTCGACCCGCCGCGAAGAGGCCATCACGCGGCTGCGCGACCTGCAATTCAACGAACTGGAACTGTCGGAACGGCGGCGCACACTGCGCCGCCAGCTTGACCGGCTCGATATCCGTGCGCCGGTGTCCGGTATCGTCTACGGCCTGCAGATTTTTGCGCCTCAATCCGTGATCCGCCCCGCTGATGCGGTGCTCTTTTTGATCCCGCAAGATCGTCCGTTGATTATCGCGGCACAGGTAGAGATTGTGGATATCGACCAGATCTACGTGGGCCAGAATGTGACCCTGCGTTTTTCCGCTTTTGACCAGCGGCGCACACCTGAACTGGAAGGCAAAGTCACGCTGGTGTCTGCAGATGCCTTCCAGAATGAAACATCCGGGCTGTCGTATTACCGTGCCGAAGTCCAGCTTGATGAGGGTCAGATAGCGCGTTTGCCATCGGATATGACACTCATTCCCGGCATGCCGGTCGAGGCATTTGTACGGACCGCAGATCGCAGTCCTCTGGATTTCCTGATCAAACCGCTGGCCGACTATTTCACAAAGGCATTCCGCGAGACCTGATCAATCGATTGCCTCGAACTCCGGAGCAACCTGCGGGTTACCGAGCTGCTGCCGGTTTCATGGACGCCGAGATAAAGGTGTTTATGAGATTGGAGAACAGCAATGACGACAAGAATATTCAGCCCTGAGTTTAAGCGTGAGGCGGCACAGCCTGTCGCGGTGCGCGGCGTGCGCGTGGCACAGGCTGCAAGGGATCTGGACGTGCATGCGACGGTACTGCGCAGATGGGTCCGGGAGTTTGGATCGGGCGGTGCGGATGCGTTTCCGCAGCTTGAGAATGGCGGCATCACCATCAAAGGAAGGTTACTGACTTTGCGGTCATAAATCGAACTGCGCGACATCATGGTGTTTTGCTGCAACGCAGTGCGCTGATTGCGGGGGCGTGCGTAAAAAAACCCGTTACTTGGTGACGATGTCACCGTCCGTTTGACAAAACGCAGTCCAGATTGCCGCGATACAACCATAATACGAGTCGCTTAAAGCGGCTCCTTGTTGGCCAAAGGCAAAAGGACTTGCACAAATGGAAAGAGACGTTGTTGAGCTGTCACGCCTGCAAGCTGCAATGACATCTATGTATCACTTCATTTTCGGTGCGCTTCTTGCCGTCGCGGGGTTGATCGCCTTTTTCCTCGAAGCGACCTTCGTGGGCCCGTTCTTTTTCGGCCAGCCACTTCAGCGTCGCCGACCTGCTGATCATGCTGTCGGGCTTCATGCGCAAGTACATCCGCAAAGGCCCGTTTTGAGGATGTTCCCCAAACCGAAAGCTGGGAAACACGGCGTGAACGTCTTCTGCGCACACATGGCGGCAAGTGCCTTGTTGCCCCAGCCGTTAAACACGCATCGGTCGACAGTCTATCCGGACAGTCTCTTGGCTTGCCGAAGAAGTCGATGAACCGACACCGATGGTCATCAATAAATAACGTAATGCTGTGGCGGTGTGCCGAAGGTCGGCGCGTCCTCACCGAAGGAGGGAAAAATGGATAGAAGAAGATTTCTTGCAGCGGCCGTTGCGGGGGGTGCCGCGTCGGCGCTCGTTTTCCAAAACCCAGCAGCACATGCGCAATCGGTCCAGACATCGGCGCGCATCGTGATCATCGGGGCAGGGGCCGCAGGAACGACGCTGGCCAACCGGCTGGTGCGTCGCCTTGATGGCGCGCGGATAACGCTGATCGATCCGCGCCGGAACCATCTTTATCAACCGGGTTTGTCGTTGGTGGCAACGGGTCTGAAGCCTGCCAGCTACGTGGTCTCGGATACGGCGCAATGGTTGCCGGAGGGCGTAACATGGCTGCCCGAACGCGTCGCGGCTGTGGATGCGGAAGCGAAGACGGTATCGACCGAAAGTGGCACCAAGATTGGCTACGACTGGCTTGTTGTCTCACCGGGGCTGGTTCTGGATCACGATTCCATTGAAGGCTTCAATCTTGATATGGTCGGTGAAAACGGCATCGGCGCGCTTTATGCGGGGCCGGAATACGCCGCGCGGACATGGACAGCGGCCAGCCGGTTTACCGAGGAAGGCGGCACGGGGATTTTTACGCGCCCCGCAACCGAGATGAAATGCGCCGGCGCGCCACTCAAGCATACGTTCCTGATCGACGATATCGCGCGGCGGGCAGGCAACGCGGGCCGTGTGAATATGATATACGCCGCGCCGCAATCATCGCTTTTCGGTGTGCCTATCGTTGCTGAAAAAGTGCGTATGCTGTTCGAGGACCGCGGCGTTGAAACGATGATGAACCGCACATTGATGGCGATTGATGCAAGCGCAAAACGTGCCACCTTCGCGACTGAGACGGGTACTGAGGAGGTGAATTACGATTATATCCACGTCATTCCGCCACAGCGTGCCCCCGCCTTCGTGACAAGGTCCGGCCTCTCTTGGGCCGACAAATGGGTGGATCAAGGCTGGGTCGAGGCGGACATGCAAACCCTGCGCCACCTGCGCTATCCAGAAATCTTTGCCTTGGGTGATGTCGCCGGTGTGCCAAAGGGCAAGACCGCCGCCAGTGTCAAATGGCAGGTACCCGTGGTCGAGGATCATATCGTTGCAGGCATTGAGGGCCGTGAGGGAACAGCGACCTATGACGGCTATACATCCTGCCCGCTGATCACCCGCATCGGCCGCGCGATGCTGGTGGAATTCGACTACCATAACAATCTGGTGCCGTCTTTCCCCGGCGTGATCGCGCCACTGGAAGAACTGTGGATTAGCTGGCTGATGAAAGAGATTGCGCTCAAAGCAACCTATAACGCCATGCTACGTGGCCGGGCCTGAGGAGAACAAAGATGCAAGAACTTACGTTTGAAACCCTGATCGCCGTTTTCGAAGAAATCTTCGGGCGTGGTTTGTTCTGGATGATGGTTGCGGCCGCAGCAGCGGTCACGCTGGGATATCTCTATGTTCTCATTCGCGACCGGTCGGTCAGTTGGAGGAAATTTTTTCTGGCGCAGCTTTCGATGCCCCTTGGCGCAGTACTCGCCGTTTGGTTTGTGATGGTAATGACAAAGTCGCGCCTTGCAGATATTGGCGGTCCGGTTGACGTGATCGTCTTTCTCGGCATTGCCGTGACCGGTGCGATCGGCATGGCGATCCTTGTCTACACGCTTGAATCGCTATTTGGTTCAAAGCGCACGAAAGATGTGTGAAACACTGCACAAACAGCTCCTGACAAGAGGTCACCGGCAATGAGCACCACCAATACTTCGCAGGTCAACGAGGCCCCGGCACCTTGGCTCGCGCACTTCCCTATCACATTTTTTGGCATCTCGATGGGTGTTTTCGGGTTGGCCCTCGCACTGCGTGCCGCAGGGTTTGCAGCTACATCCGGGTTCGTCACCATTCTCTCTTTGGTCATCTTGGTCATGCTTTACGGCCTCTACGCACTCAAGGTGCTCCGGTATCCGGGGCAGGTTGCGGAAGAATGGAAACATCCGGTCAAACTGTCGTTTTTTCCGGCTGCGAATATCTCGCTGTTGATGCTGTCCCTGCTGTCACAAGATGCATTTCCGGTTTTTTCAGCCGGGTTCTGGATCGTGGGGGCGGTGATACAGGCGGTTCTGACGGTGGTCATCGTATCGACATGGATATCCCATCGTGCGTTTGGTCCGGGCATGTTGTCGCCCGCATGGTTCATTCCTGCAGTGGCGAATGTGATTGTCCCGTTGGGCGCGGTGCATCTGGGTTTGCCAGAGGTTGGCTGGTATTTTTTCTCGGTCGGGTTGCTTTTCTGGATCATCCTGCTGACGCTGGTCTTCAACCGGTTGATTTTTCACGACCCGCTTCCCGGAAATTTGCGACCTACACTGGTGATCTTGATTGCGCCGCCGTCTGTCGCCTTTCTGGCATGGATGGAATTGAACGGTGCCCGGATCGATGCGGTGGCCCATATCCTTTTCAATATTGGCTTGTTCTTCACTGCATTGGTGGTGGTTCAGGTGCCGGCCCTGCTGCGTCTGCCGTTCGCGATATCCTTCTGGGCGCTTTCGTTTCCGCTTGCGGCAATGACGACCGCAACCTTTCGCTATGCAGCGCTGACTGGGGCTGAGGGCTACCGCGTGGCAGGGTTCGTCCTGCTTGCTTTGCTTGTCATCACCATCGTCGCCCTTGCGATGCGCACAACCCGTGCGGCGCTGGCCGGAGAGATCTGCCAACCTGACTGACTGAAAACCCGAAAGGGGTTCCTGCATCAAAACTTGATGGGTTATCTTGCACTGCGCGATGCACGGCCTTCAAAATCGTGTACTTCCGCCTAAATAGTGCATCTCCTGTCGGCTTGATCGCGCCCTGGCGGAGTCATGGGCAGACTTTGCCTCGAACGTTCCGGAGCCGTACACCCCGACGCTTCTCAAGCGCTTACAAACCGGTCAACAGCATAGATTGGGCGAGGTGACTGATGTCGGCGGCACGTAAGAAACTCTGCGTTTCGTAGACGGCAGTCAGAAAGCGAAGCTGGCGGACCGTCATCATGCCGTGATCGAATTGCTGAATAACCATGCGTGATACAATCAATTTCCATGATTTACATATACATACTATGGTCATCGCATCGCTTGGCCAAAGTCAAAGGAACATGAGTATGGACAATTCCTGGGTCGATAAATTCAATGGACTGAGCGGCCTTCCGGCCGAAATACGGGCCGAACTGGAAGCGGGCAGCAAGATTGTCGCTGTGCCCGCCGGGACAGAGATTTTTGCACCGGGGGGAACGGCCGATAATCTCTGGCTACTTCTGGACGGGTCCGTGAAGGTCCAGCAAAAATCCGAAACCGGTCGCGAAGTCTTTTTGTACCGGGTCCACGCCGGTGAAAGCTGCGTATTAACGACAGCCTGTATGCTGGCCTTCGAGAATTACTCGGCGGAAGGGAGATCGGAGACGGATGTCACCGCTGTTGCGATCCCGCGCAAGACTTTCGACGATCTGGTAGGCAAGTCGCCGTTGTTTCGGGCGTTTGTCTTTACGGCCTATTCGCGCCGGATCACCGATCTGTTCACACTCATCGACGATATCGTTTTTCAGCGCATGGACGTGCGCTTGGCTGCGCGCTTGCTGGAGTTGGCGGATACCAAGGGCGTTGTCCATGCCACACATGCTGTCCTTGGCACAGAACTGGGAACGGCGCGCGAAGTGGTCTCGAGAACATTGTCCGAATTTCACCGGCGCGGCTGGATCGAGCAGTCCCGGGGTGAGGTCCACCTGCTTGGCAAAGAGGGCCTCGAACGGCTGGTCAAATCATCTGGCATACAGGCCTGATACCTGTCCTTGTTTCGGCTTGGGCAAGTTTGGTGACCTAGTCACCGAACCGCCGGTCCTTGCCATGCGAGTATCATTTTATTGATTCGCAATGGAGTGTGACATGACAACGAATATGGGAAAAATCGACCGCGTCGGGCGGTTGGCGATTGCAGCGGTGCTGCTGTTTCTGGCGGTGGGCACGAATGTACTTGGCACCGGCATCCTCTTCTGGCTCGCCGTCATCGTTGCTGCCGTTTTCGCGCTGACGGCCCTTGTGGGGAGTTGTCCGCTTTACAGCATCATTGGCCTCAAGACCTGCCGAGACTGCTAAGCGCCGTTTGATGATAGGCATGGCACAGCCGACCAGTTGCTGCGCCTCCCTCGGCGATTGCAGCTGACCCATATCCCGTAAACATGGATATCATCCCCGAAGGGTAATGCGGGTGGACTGGCTACAGTCCGCCCGCGACTGATTTCAAAGACAGCGATGCGCGACCTACGTTTCCGGCAGCTCTGGATGAACCGAAGGCCGACTTGCACAGGGTGTCGTCAGGCAGGAGCAGCCGGCAGCGCTTCCCAGTTATCACCCATTGCAACTATGCAAGAGGTGCCATTGGCATAGTTCTGAACGATGGTCCATTCGCTGGTCCGTGGATGAATCCAGATTTCCAGAACGGTTTCAGGATCGCGCAGGCCGAACGCACGCCGTTGCGCCCCCAGCACATCTTCGAGCATGTTGGTCAAACGGTCACTGTCGTCGCAGTCCACATTCGCCAGTTGTGCTGGCGCGGCAAGTGGCACCACGAACATGGCCGCAGTAAGAAATAAGATCCGTACCATCATCCACCAATCATAAACCAGCCATCAGAAAATGTAACAGATTTATGACAATTATGCCGTATGAGCGATATTTTGCGGTCGTGCGGTGTCATGGTGAACATCGCTTCGATGCGCAGGCAACCGTTGCAAAACCCTTACAAGTTTGTCGCAAAACTGAATCCGGATCGTCACAGAAGTTTTGAGTTCACCGATTATCTGTCCCCCGAAGCTGTGGGGATGATGATGCTGACGATTGAAAACCTGACCAAGCGATTTGGTGACAAGACTGCCGTAGACTCTGCGAATATATCCGTGGGCAAACCAACGATGATCGGGATCATCGGTCGTTCCGGCGCAGGCAAATCGACGCTTTTGCGAATGGTCAACCGGCTTAGTGATGCATCGGAAGGCGCAATCACATTCGAGGGGGAAGACGTGACGTCGCTGCGCGGTACGGCACGGCGCGGATGGCAATCCCGCTGCGCCATGATCTTTCAGCAGTTCAATCTGGTCCCACGTATGGATGTGGTATCCAACGTCCTGCACGGCACGCTGAACCGCCGCTCTACGATGGCGACGATGTTCAACCTCTATCCCCAGTCCGATATTCACAAAGCAATCGAAATTCTCGACCGCCTTGGCATTGCCGAGCAAGCCCCGAAACGGGCCGAGGCCCTGTCGGGTGGTCAGCAACAGCGCGTCGCCATTGCGCGTGCCTTGATGCAGGACCCTCGGATCATTCTAGCTGACGAACCCATTGCCAGCCTTGATCCGATGAACGCGCAGGTCGTGATGCAATCCCTGCGACGTATTCACGAAGAAGACGGCCGCACTGTCATTGCCAACCTGCACACACTGGATACGGCACGGCGCTATTGTGACCGCGTGATCGGAATGCGCGACGGCAAGATCGTCTTTGACGGCACGCCGCAGCAGCTCACCACCGGGGTGGCGCGCGATATTTACGGGGCGGGTGCGGATTTTTCCGAAGCCGCGACTTCCACCGAAATCGAAACGCTGGACAGACAACCCATTCGCGAGGCCGAAGCCTACGTCTGAGCCAGTTCAATGCGCCAAATGGCGCGCACACTTCATCCATGGAGACACCGATGAAAAAGTTTATCGCAGCCGCTCTGGCTACTACAGCATTGGCCGCACCTGCATTTGCAGACGGCCACGCAATCACCGAGTTCCGCATCGGTATTCTGGGTGGTGAAAACGCCCAGGATCGCATGACAAGCAACGAATGCGTCCGCGCCTATATCGAAGAGCGTCTGGGCGTGGAAACCAAGATTTTCACTCCGGCCGACTACGACGGCGTGATCCAGGGTCTTCTGGGCGGCACGATCGACATGGCATGGTTGGGTGCCTCTGCCTATGCAAAGACCTACCTGACAGATCCTGAAGCAGTTGACGTCGTCATGGTGAAGACGAACCTTGACGGCTCTTACGGCTACCATTCCATCGGTTTCGCCCGCGCAGACAGCGGCATCACATCGCTGGAAGATATGGCAGGCAAGGTCTTTGCCTTTGGCGATCCGAACTCTACTTCCGGCTTCCTGATCCCTTCGGTCGAAATTCCCAAGGCCGTTGGGGCGACCATGGAAAGCGGCGATTACTTTGAAGAGGTTCGCTTTGTCGGCGGGCACGAGCAAACCATCGTGGCTGTGAACAATGGCGACGTGGACGCAGGTGTGACCTGGGCTGATGGTCAGGGTGACTGGGCTGATGGCTACAACTCTGGTGCGCTGCGCAAGGCATCCGATTCCGGTTTGGTCGATATGAACGACCTCGTGGAAATCTGGAAATCCGCAACGATCCCTGAAGGTCCGATCGTTCTGCGCCGCGCTCTGCCCGAAGATGTGAAAACCGAGATCGTCGATTTCTTGGCGACGCTCCATGCCGATGACGCCCAGTGCGCCTATAATATGGCGGCCGGTGAAACTGCTGGTTTCTTGCCCATCACACACGAAGCCTACGAGACCATCATCTCGGTGCGTTTGGCCCAACAGGGCAACTGATCAGTCCGATATCATTTTGACACATGGGGTGGCCCGCTTGGGCCACCCTTCACACAAGAATAAAAGGGACAGCCATGACCGACGCGAGCCTGTCTTCGTCAACGCCCATCGCAGACCGGCAGAGCGCCTATATGGCCATGGTCCGCCGCAAACGTATGTATGGCGGTATTCTGCTGGTCTTGTTCGTGGCCTTGCTTGCATCTGGTTTTAACATTGCAGACAGCCGCAATGCTGGCGGGTTCTGGGATGGGATCGGGAATGTTTTCGTTTTTCCGGCTGAAGTGGTCAGCGAGGCCTACGACAAAGCCGGAAACCTACCGGGCTTATTTTTCGAGTTTTTGCCGTCGATGATCGAAACGGTGAATATCGCAGCCGTGTCGACACTGTTTGGCGGTGTTTTCGCCGTGGTGCTTGCACTGTTGTCAACACGCGGTCTGGCGCGTTATCCGCGTTTGATCCCGGTTTTTCGCCGCATGATGGACATGATGCGCGCCATACCCGAAATTGTCATCGCGTTGATCCTGATTTTCGTACTTGGCGGCGGGCCTATTCCGGCCATGATCGCCATTGCATTGCACACCACTGGGGCCTTGGGAAAACTATTTTCCGAAGTGGCCGAGAACGCCGATCTCAAACCCATCGAGGGGTTGCATTCGGTTGGGGCAAACTGGACCCAACGTATGTTGATTGGCGTTGTGCCGCAGGTCGCGCCCAACTGGCTGAGCTACGGTCTTTTGCGGTTCGAGATCAATATCCGCGCCTCTGCCATTTTGGGCTTCGTCGGTGAAGGCGGGATCGGGCATGACCTGCGCCTCGCGATGCAGTGGGGTCAGGGGAAATATGACGAGGTTATCGCGATCTTCCTGCTGTTGTTCCTGACCATTGTTCTGGTGGACCAGATTTCAAGCCACTACCGCAATCGCCTGACAAAGGGAGCAGCACTATGACTGTCATGGATGCAACCCCGACGCAAAACGTTTTGCGCGATGAGGTCACACAGCTCTTCCGGCGCAAGCGAATCATATCCTTCGCTTTCCCCGCGGTCATCTTGGCCTATTTTGCCTATATTTTCTTTGCATTTGACGTGCCCGGGTTGATGGATCGCGCACGTTTCGACAACGTGCGCATACTTCTGTCTGATTTTGTATCGCACAAGACCCACGTGACCCGCGACAACCGGACAGGCGAAACCTCAGTCGCCATTGAAGGAGAGGTCAAGGGACGCTACCCTGAGGGGGCATCACCCGATTGGGTCATGCTTGGTGAAGATATCTTGATTGACCTTGGCGAAGGGCACACCGTGGTCTTTCTTGCCGATGGCAGTGCGGCCTATGATATTCCCGGTTATGGCAACGTGGTGGTAACGCCGGACGAAAGCCGCAAGCTGGAACTGACCCTCCCCGAAGACACCCCGCCGGACTGGATGAGTGTCAGCGACACCCGCGTCAATATCACCACCGAACAGGGCCGTTTCAGTTTTACGCGCAACCGGACAGAGGTGTTCAAATACGACTATGGTTGGGAGCTGTTCTTCTTCACGCTTGAAAGCCCGTTTTACGGCAAGTCTTTCGGTGAGTTGGTCGGGTTGTCCCTGTCTGGTGATCGGATCGATCCGGTGCGCAGCAATTTCAGCTACATCGTTTCCGAATTCTGGACTAATTCGATGTGGCGTCATGGTGATGTGTTCTGGGCCATTCTGGAAACGATACTGATGGCCTTCCTTGGCACGATGGGTGCCGCGATCGTGGCCTTTCCGTTGGGGTTTCTGGCGGCATCGAATTTCACGCCGAGCAGGATCATGCGTTTTGGATCCCGCCGCCTGTTTGACTTTTTTCGCGGCGTGGACGGATTGATCTGGACGATTATACTCAGTCGCGCATTCGGTCCGGGGCCGCTGACCGGTAGCCTCGCGATTATGATCACTGACACTGGCAGCTTCGGCAAAATGTTCTCTGAGGCGCTGGAAAATATCGACGATAAGCAAGTCGACGGTGTGCGATCCACCGGTGCAAGTTCGATCCAACGCGCACGTTTCGGCGTGATCCCCCAAGTAACGCCGGTCTTGTTGTCGCAAGTCCTATATTATCTGGAAAGCAATACCCGCAGCGCAACCGTGATCGGGGCGATCGTCGGAGGTGGCATCGGTCTTTTGCTCACACAGGCTATTTCGACCCAGAAGGACTGGGAAGAGGTGAGCTACTACATTGTTTTGATAATCTTGATGGTAATGTTCATGGACTGGTTCTCGGGCTGGCTGCGCGGTCGTCTGATCGGCAAGAAAGACTGATGCCGCAGATAGGGATAGGTCCGTTCGCCATAACCTAGAAGATCCGGAGTTTTGACCATGCCACGCCTTTCCCCGACCGAGCCGTTCATCCACCCCGAATGCGAGATCGCGAACAGCACCTTCGGGGCCTATGTCGAGATCGGGAAGGGAAGCCGCGTGAATCACGCGCATTTCGGGGATTATTCCTACTGCGACCGCTATGCCGACGTGGCAAATGCGCAAATCGGGAAATTTGCAAATATCGCGGCCTTCAGCCGGATCGGGGCGACGGATCACCCGCTGCACACGGCTTCGTGCCATCACTTTCTGTATCGGTCGGGCGACTACTGGGATGGTGTGACACAGGATGATGCATTTTTTGCGCAGCGTGTATCCCGTGTTGCGCATATCGGGCACGACACATGGATCGGGGCAGGGGCCATGATCAAACCCGAAGTCACCTTGGGCCATGGCGCTGTGGTAGCTGCCGGTGCAGTGGTCACAAAGAATGTCGATCCTTACACCATTGTCGCGGGCACTCCTGCAAAACCGCTGCGTTTGCGTCAGCCGCGTGCCATTGCAGACCGTCTGATCGCGCTGGCGTGGTGGAACTGGCCGCATGAGACCTTGGGCGCGGCACTTGACGATTTCCGGTCCATGCCCGCCGAAGCGTTTCTCGCGAAATACGAGGGCTAGCCTTCCAGCGTCAGGGTCACGCGGTCGCCGGCAAACCACGTGCGACCGTATTCGACCGCAACACCTTGCGTGTCGACGTTGACGCCCGACGACCGTAGCAGCGGATCACCTTCGTTGACCTGCAAGTGCAGCGCCTGTGCTGCGGTGGCGCGGACGGCAGTCAATCGGGTCGAGGCGCGGGTGTAATCCGTAACGCCTACTTCCTGCAACGCTGCTGTGACGCTGTGTTCCTGTTGAAGGGTCGCCGTGATGTGCGGCAGGCGGGACAATGGAAAAAGGCTTTCGAAAACGGCGATCGGCTGCCCATCGGCAAGAGACAGGCCATGGAAAGCGCAGACAGGCGCACCTGCTTCGATGCCCAAAGCCCGCGCCTCGCCTTCTGTCGCGGCACGTTCGGTCAGATGAAGAATGCGCTTTTCGGGTGCGCGGCCCGCAGCGACGAGATTGTCATAAAAGCGCACGCGCTTGCCGATGGGATAATCTGTCGGGATTGCCGCCACAAAGGCTCCCGCGCCGCGGCGGGTTCTTACAAGCCCTTCGTCGACAAGGGCCGACAGGCTGTGCCTGACGGTATGACGGTTCACGCCGAAGCGTTCGGCAAGCAGCGCCTCGGTCGGCAGCTTGTCACCGGGGCGATAGCGCCCTTCGGCAAGATCGCTGCGCAGAGTGTCTGCGATGGCTTTCCAGATCGGGGTTTTACCGGGGGCACTGTCACGCAAATTTCACAAATCTCCTGTGGCCCAAAGATGGGATTATGATAAGATGTGTCTAGTTGTATAGGAAATGGGTGAGTTGTCGACATGAAAGACACTCTTGACGAAAATGCGCCACGCAAATCATGGCTCAGCCTGATGGCAAAGGCCCC
>NZ_JAWOAN010000153.1:0-5492 GCF_046498525.1 Yoonia sp. | reverse complement strand
GTCATACTGATCTGCGGACAAGGAAGATTGACCATCCGCCCCGCGATACACGATCGCGCCAGAGGGCCGTGCCGCGTTATCCAGCAAAGCCTTCGACCAGCGCGACGCCGCATTATGCACATCAATCGCCGCGGCCGCCGCCTGTAAAGCCGAAAACCCGTAGTGGTCATCCTGCGGATGAAAGCTCTTGATATGGCAAATCGGGCTGGGGCCTTCCGTCACCGCAAACCGGTGCTTGCGGCCATTGACCATGTACTCGTAACCCACGGGCCAGCCATCGGCACCGGGAACGACAGACATCCGATCCGAGCGCAAGACATGCATCTCCACCGGCAGGGCATCATCGGCGACAGCCTCCAGATACCCGTTACCAGTCAGCAAAAGCTGCCCGAACAATGCCTCCAGCAGCTCCGCCCTGCCCTGTCCCGCGTTGGGACGCGCCAACAAAGCTTGCACCGGATGCGTCTCATACCGGCGTGCGGCATCCTGCACGACCACAGGCAATGCCGCCGCCGCCTCTGCGATCATCCTGACCGCACGAAACCCGATCGGGTTGCCCGAAAAACCGGCCCGTGTCAGCGACACAACATCACGCGGCGACCAGGCGACACGACCGGCACTGGACATCGCCATCACACGCCCCGTGGCCGAGGCCTTCGCCTCGACCGGGGCCGCATCTGGCTTGGTACGGTTTAAAAATTCAAACATTCAAAACTCCTGGTGCCGGTCGTTTGTGACCATCTGCAGTTCACGAAAAACAATTTCGCGCAAAGGGTTTAGGAAATCGCGACAGCACCGTCCGGCACCGCACGCAACGCCCTTAGAGCGTACGAATACTGGGGTTCCGCCACTTCGCGGCAGGTTCGATCATCAAGTCGTACAAAGCCCAGACCAACGCATCGACACGGTCCGGCGACCCCGTGCCTTCAAATCCACGTATCGTCATCTGCGCCATCTGTTCCTCCAGCGCGGACAAACCACGCAAATGGCTGACGCGGCCCTGCTCGTAAAGCGCAGCAATCGGTTCCGCACGCGCGATCTTGCCCTTGCTGGCATGAACAGACCGATAGGACACCAACGGATCTACCCCGCGCACCACGACCTCGACCATATCGCCGCCCTGATTGACCTCGGCCACCAGCCGGTCCGCCCCATGCCTGCGCATCGCACCAATCGCAGCCTCGGCCCAAGCGGTCGGACGCGCCGCAGACATACTCGCGTCGTCCAGTACAACTGCATGCCAGTCCTGCACATTGCCTTGCATGCAGACCCCCGCCACGATGATCCCGCATGCATCCGACCCCGCATGCGACGTGCCGGGGGGATCAATAGCGACGACAATCCGGTCAAGCGCCGGCGCATCCGCAACCTGACAGCGCGCAAGATCACGCGCCGACCAGAGCGCACCCTCCACTTCGGTCAGCATCACGCCATCCATTTCCTGACGCCCCAGTGACGTCCCGCCATAGCGCCCCTCGATTTCCTGCAGGAAACTTGCCGCAAGGTTCGCACGGTTCGCTTGCGTCGGTGCATGGGTTACAACTGTCGTGTCCTGATCCAGCAACTCCCGCAGCATCTGCGACTTGCGCGGCGTCGTTGTCACACAGGCGCGCGGGCTGTCGCCCAAGCGCAATGCAAACTGCAACATATCCCACGCCTCGCCACCCTTGCGCCATTTGGCCAATTCATCTGCCCAGACCGCATCGAACTGCGGACCGCGCAGGCTATCGGGATCGTGGGCGGAAAACACCTGCGCCTCCGCCCCGTTGGGCCAGACCAGCAAACGGCGGCCCGCAATCCAGTCGGGACGGCGATCGGGCGGGCATACGGACAGAATACCGCTATCACCAAACACCATCACCTCGCGCGCCTGATCCATCGTCTCACCGACCAGGGCGACACGGCGCGCAGCACCGCACGCATGGGGGCGCGCACCCTCGACCATGCTGCGCACCCACTCCGCACCCGCGCGGGTTTTTCCCGCGCCGCGCCCGCCAAGGATGACCCATGTCCGCCAATCACCCCTTGGTGCGATCTGATGCGGCATCGCCCAAAAGTCGAACAGGTAAGGCAGCGTTGCAAGCTGCTCTGGTGTCAGCATTGCAAGGAAATCCATCTGCCAAGAGGCTTTCGCGGATGCGATCAAGTCGGCCCCTGATTTCAAGTCGGATCGCATCATAGTCGATAGCGTCTGCGTCTGGGTCAGTTCCGGTTTTTGCATGGAATGCGTCCTCGGCAGTCAGCACCTTCAGGTGCGCTGCATGTAAAAGATCAAGTTTGTTGCAAATTTCTTTGAGATTTGGGCCTGTAACTTCCGTCAGGCCATCCACCATCTCTCGCAGCCGCATGCGAATATCACGCGACAGATTATCAACTTCGGCCAGCCTGTCTGCTGGCCTCTCGGGGCCATCTGGCCCCGCTTCGTTCAGTTCATTCATGGTAATAGGACCTGTAAGGACACTTCCGTTACGGTCGAGCGACAGGGATCGCACCGCGCTGATCCCCGTCTTCTAGCAAGAATAAAAATACCTGCGGACAGGTCAAATGTCAATCAGGGTGGACAGCCACACCGCGCGGCCTGTTAACCTTAAAATAACAAAATCAAAAGGTTATCCGTCACTGTCGCGCTCTGCCTCGATCTGACGCCAGACTGCAACATTGCGGTTGTGGTCCTCAAGATTGGTCGCAAAGGCATGGCCACCAGTGCCATCCGCCACAAAGAAAATATACTCTGTCGTGTCCGGATTGAGCGCAGCCTCGATGGCGGCCTTTCCGGGGTTCGCAATCGGCGTCGGCGGCAAAGCTGGGATCACATAGGTGTTCCAAAGAGTTTCCCCGCGCAACTCGCTCTGGCGCAAGCCACGGCCCAGCACGCCTTCTCCGCGGGTAATCCCATAAATCACGGTCGGGTCCGTTTGCAGGCGCATACCGCGATTCAGACGGTTGACAAACACGCTCGCTACTTGCCGGCGTTCATCGGGAACACTGGTTTCCTTCTCGATGATGCTGGCCAAGATCAACGCCTCTTCCGGCGTCTCGATTGGCAGGCCATCGACACGGTTCTGCCAAGCCTCGGTCAGGATTGCCTCTTGCGTCGCCTGCATCCGCGCCAAAATCGACGACACGGTGTCGCCTTCGGAAAACTCATAGTCGCGCGGCGCCAACGTTCCCTCGGCAGGCGGATCGGTCACATCCGCACTCAGGACATCGATCTGGCCTAACGCATTGGTAATCTGCCAACTGGTTGCACCCTCGGCGATGACAAGACGGAACGTCGCACTGCCGTCCGCCTTGACCTCTTGGTAGGTCACGGGCGGTTCGTCCTCAGCGACAACAAATGTCTCCAGCTCGACGAACTGGTTTGTGGCCGGATCAAGCTCGCGCACATCAACCACAGTGCGGTTGATCCCCACACGATAAATCACCTCGGTCCCGCATGTATTGCGGCCACCACGCGTGATGATATCAACAATTTCTTCCATGGACGCCGCCTCTGGTACACGGAAACGACCGAATTTTATGTCACCTGACTTTTCACTGTAGCGGGCACCTGTCTCATAGACAAAAGCTGACGAAATCGCCCCCTTCTCCAATAGCGTGTCAGTGAGCACGTCAGTATTTGCAGCACCTTCCGGCACCTCAAGGCATATCGCAGCCTCTAGCGGACCCTCAGCGCGATATTCGCGCGTACCCCATGCGACGATTCCAGCCAGCAAGAAGAGGCCAACGATCAGGAATGTCAGAGCATTTGACGCGATATGTCGCCACATCAGTCGACTTTCCCGAACACGACGCTTGCATTGGTGCCGCCAAAGCCAAAGGAATTCGACAAGGCGATGTCAATCTTTGCAGGCCGCTTCGCATTGGCGCAAAGGTCCACGACCGTCTCGCAATCGACATTCTCAAGGTTGATGGTCGGCGGCGCGACCTGATCGCGGATCGCAAGGATCGAGAAAATCGCCTCGATCGCGCCAGCAGCGCCCAACAGGTGCCCTGTCGCCGATTTGGTCGACGACATCTTCAGCGCAGATGCGGCATCCCCAACCAGCCGTTCTACAGCGCCCAGTTCAATTGTGTCTGCCATCGTCGACGTGCCATGCGCATTGACATAATTGATCTGTGAAGGGTCAATCCCCGCATTGCGGCAGGCCGCGCGCATCGCGCGCTCCGCGCCTTCGTGATCGGGTGGTGGGGCCGTGATGTGATAGGCATCACCGCTCAGCCCATAGCCCAACACTTCGGCATAAATCTTGGCACCACGGGCCTTCGCGTGCTCGTATTCTTCAAGCACAACAATCCCTGCGCCCTCGCCCATTACGAACCCGTCACGGTCCTTGTCCCACGGACGGCTAGCCTTGGTCGGATCGTCGTTGTGCTTCGTGCTCAGCGCCTTGCAGGCGTTGAACCCTGCAATCCCCAACTCGCAAATCGCGGCTTCGGCACCACCGGCGACCATAACGTCCGCATCACCATGCTGGATCAGTCGCGATGCGTCACCAATGGCATGCGCGCCGGTCGAACAGGCAGTTACAACCGCATGGTTCGGGCCACGGAACCCGTATTTGATGGAAACCTGACCCGAAATAAGGTTGATCAGCGCACCGGGCACAAAGAAGGGTGACACACGGCGCGGGCCTTTTTCAGCCATCATCACAGCCGTATTCGCAATCGAGTTAACCCCACCGATACCGGAGCCGATCATCACGCCTGTCCGCTCTTGGTCCTCACGGTCCTCTGGGGTCCATCCCGCATCTTCAATGGCCTGCTGCGCGGCAGCCATGCCGAAAATGATAAAGGTATCGACCTTGCGCTGCTCTTTGGGGTCCAGATACTTGTCCGCGTTGAAGGTTCCGTCAGATCCGTCACCCAAGGGCACTTCACAGGCGTATTGCGTGGTCAACCGGCTGGGGTCAAAACCGGTGATTGTCCCGGCACCCGACTGGCCATCCAGAATCCGTTCCCAGGATTTTTCCACACCGTCCGCAAGGGGCGTGACCAACCCCAGACCTGTCACAACAACACGACGCATATAATGCCCTCACCTCTTGGCGTATTTCGCGCCACTGATAGCCCAGCGAAGGGGCTAGGGGCAAGTGCGGCGATTGCGATCGGCAATGATCGGATCGGGGTGTTTATTCACAACCGAAACATCATTATTGCGAAATCAGCACAACAAAATGCAAAACGGCGCCCAAAAGGACGCCGTGTCGCAAAATCAGTCGAAGTGCTTACTTGGCGCCGTCGATGAACTTAACAGCGTCGCCGAAAGTCTGGATGGTCTCGGCAGCGTCATCAGGGATCTCGATCCCGAACTCTTCTTCGAACGCCATAACCAGTTCGACAGTGTCCAAGCAGCCGATTTGCTCAGTTTACACTTTGGAGGTGAATTTGCTATACTCTAGAGTTGGTGATTCCTCCATTTCCGAAATAAGGGGAAATAACTGGTATCTCGGGAGTTATGAATGGCTGATACGATCGAGTCCTTTGTGACC
>NZ_JAWOAN010000058.1:0-3213 GCF_046498525.1 Yoonia sp. | reverse complement strand
CGCTCCAAGCTTATCGGCTACGGTCCGATGATCGCGAGGCAACGCGGGATGTGGTGGGCCGGCTGGGGCTCGAACCCAGGACCCTCTGATTAAAAGTCAGATGCTCTACCGACTGAGCTACCGGCCCACATTTCTTCTCTTCAATGCAAATTTGGGGGCGCACATTCCGATGCCTGTAAATTCAGAGCCGCGCATAATAGTCATTCAAGGCCCGATTGTCAACTGTGAAACAGGATCCTTGTCTTGCAGAGCGGCGATTCATTGGTCTTTCCCCGCGCATCCTTTCTGCAGCAAGGCGTGGAGCTTGTCAACGGTTTCAGCGTACTCCGGTTTTTCGGCCACGTTGACGTTCTCTGCCGGGTCCTTTGCGTGATCGTAGAGCATGCGCTGCTTGCCCGACTGATATTCAGTATAGGTATAATCCCGGGTAACCACAAACCTGCCGCCCTTCTGCCAAGTCGCGAACGCCGCTCCCTTCCCCGGTGCCCGGGGATCGCGCAGAATCGGAACCATGCTTTTACCGGCCAGATGTTCCGGCTGTTCTATCCCGGCCAGTTCGCACAGGGTCGGATATAGATCGACCAGTTCGACAATTGCGTCGGTTTTGACGCCCTTTTGAAATCCTGGCGCACTGGAAAGGCGATTGAGACGTGTTGGCCTCGACGCGGCCGGATCCCACTCCATGCGAGGACTGAAGCGGCAGCATGAGACCCAGTCTCGTCCTGATTGCAGGCCCTATCGACAAAAAAAATGCACACGGCAAGCAGCGCATTTGTCTCATCTTTCGGCAGTGACCCTTTTCAGCGGATCTGCACCTTCTTCGGCCAGCACGGCATCCAGCCCCACCTCAAGCTTGCGGCGCATCCGGTCCGGGTCGGCCTCGCTGTTGGTATCTTCGGCGTCAACGAAAGACAACGCGCGGCGCCATTGGAATTCAGCCTCGCGTTCGCGGCCAACGGCCCAATACACGTCCCCCAGATGGTCATTTACAACCGGGTCTACCGGCATCAATTCACTTGCGCGCTCCATCTGCACCACCGCTTCGTCGTAGCGGCCCAGACGGTACAGGACCCAGCCCAGTGAATCGACCATATACCCCGACGCAGGGCTTGCAGCGACAGCACGTTCAATCATGTTCAACGCTTCATCCAGATTGCGCCCCTGTTCGACGAGCGAATAGCCAAGATAGTTCAAAACCTGCGGCTGGTCCGGGTTGATCGCAAGAGCGGCGCGAAAATCCTTTTCGGCACTTTCGCCATCACCACTGCGTTCTTCAGCGACACCCCGCGCATAAAACAACACCCACCGCTGCGGTTTCGTGTCAGGCGTCAGTTCGATCGCAAGGTCATAGGATTTTATCGCACCGTCATGGTCGTCCTGCGCGCGCAAGACATCGCCCAACGCGAAATGCACCGACGGCATATCTCCGTGGCTGCGGATCAGCTGTTGCAATACCTCGATGGCCTGTTCCGGCCTATCGGCCTGGCGCAGCGCAGCGGCCCGGCCCAGTTCGGCAGCATGATAGACGGGGTTGTTGGCGGGGACATCCTGCAGTTCCTGGATCGCCAGATCATATTGCCCAAGGCTTTTCAGCAGGTCTGCGGTCAGCAACAGCGCATCAATGTGATCGGGCCGCAGGAAACGGGCAATGCGCGCATAGTGCAAAACGTCATCATCTGCGGCGGATTCCTGGCGTAAAGCGGTAGCAAAGTCAAAGAACACCTCGGCAATACCTGTCTTGGCATCGGTGATCCGGGCGAAAGTTACGGGCTGGTCGCTTTGAAGGGCGGTGATCAGCGTTTCGATTTCGGGGTCAATGGTGCCGCCAAAGCTGGCCGTCAACAACGCGATCGCCTGCTCCTTGCGGCCCAACTGCCCCAATATCTCTGCGCGTATGACCACACCGCGCCGCGTCTGCGCGGCAGTTCCGGCCATACCAGAGGCTAAAATTGTCTCAGCCCCCTCGAAATCGCCGACGGACGCAAGGGCAAGGGCTTTGTGATACATCACCAACACCTTAATGCCCGCCACATTGCTGAGTTCATCAAACTGAATGATGGCGGTGACCATGTCGCCCCGGCCAACGTAGGCCCATGCCTTGATCAACCCGTCGACCCAGGGGCCAATGCCAGCTTCGTGGCCCACCTGCGCGATCAGTCCCTGATAATCTTCAGCCTGCGCCATACCCGCTGTCGTGACCAGATAGGCCACCTGAGAGCGTTGATTGTTCGCCTCGAGGAACTTGGTCAAAGGCACCGCCTTGGCGACATCGCCCAATGACAGGTAGGCCAGGATCGCACCTTCCAAAAACTCTGGGCTTCGTGAATCGCCCGCCAGAGCTTGTGAGTAATACTTTGCGGCTTCGGCAAAATCGTAGCCCATAGCAGCTTGACGTCCGGCAAGGTATGCGCCTGACGCAGATTGGGCCGCGACAGGCGCCCCTGCAGTTGTACCAAGTGCGATCAAACCTACAGTAAAAAGAAGATTGCGGATCATTTGGCACGTCTCATTTCGGTTGATTGGTATTCTATACCGCGTCTATTCCAAAACCCGAAACTTCTCCTGGTTTATGACGCGAAAGTTGTCTCAAATCGTGTCGCACAAGTGGCGGCATTGCCCCCGCAACAAAGACAAGCCTCACCGGGCAGCTATCGCACTTCGACAAACAACCGATCAAGACATCGACAACTTAATTGCTGATCATCCCGCCGTTTACCGCGCCAATTGTTGTCGTCACGATATTCCCAATACTTCCGTTCAGACTGTCAATCTGCATTCAAAACTGACCCAGCGTGATCATTTAAAAATGACCCACCTCAGGGGGAGCAAAGCCCACAGGCGAGCGGCCCCCATATAGCAGGCTCGTCTGTGGGCTTTGCTTTTTCAGGTTTAGGATTTTGTTCGAGATTTGCTTTGGGCGAAACGGTAAGATGTGTTGCCGGTCTCGATGATGCTGCAATGGTGAGTGACCCGATCAAGCAGCGCGGTGGTCATCTTGGCATCGCCAAACACTGAGACCCACTCACCGAACTCGAGGTTGGTGGTGATGATGACACTGGTGGTTTCATACAGCTTGCTGATCAAGTGAAACAGCAGCGACCCGCCGGATTTCGGAAACGGGATATAGCCAAGTTCATCGATGATGACGCAATCCAGAGCGGTCAGTTGCTTGATGATCTTCCCTGTGTTTCCCTCGGCCTGCTCTGCGATGAG
>NZ_JAWOAN010000001.1:0-15278 GCF_046498525.1 Yoonia sp. | reverse complement strand
GTTTATGAAATCATCTCAAATGAGTTTAGGCTGGCCTTGCTGAAGAGCCCTGTAGTGAGACGCCCCGCCACACAACAAGCCACACAAAACGGCATACAAACTGCCCAGCAAGCCTCAGCTCTGCGTATTAGCGATACCCTGGCCGGGCGGGTGGTTCTGAATCAGGGGGAGAAGTCGGGTATACGCCGCGGGGCCGAATACGGTCCAGCCAATGGCGACAGAGGGCTGGTTAAGCTTGCGGCAGTGTACCCGGAGTTTGCCGAAGGGCATATTGTTTTTGGCCGGGAGGTGCTGACCGTCGGGACCCTGATGGAGCGGCGCGGCAAGGGCAGGCTGCAAAATGCGCAAGTCACCCTAGATAACGTACTAGAGACAGACAGGTTGGCGCGCATATATGCCGCCGAAACCTTTGACCAATTAGGATAACACTTTGGATCTGATGCAGTTTGTGCCGATGTTCGGCAACTTCGCCTTTATGATTGCGGCTTTTGTGGTGGCGCTTTCGGTGATCGTCGCGATCCACGAATACGGGCATTACATCGTCGGGCGCTGGTGCGGGATCTATGCAGAGGTGTTCTCGCTGGGGTTTGGTCCGGTGATCTACAGCCGAGTCGACAAGCGCGGGACGACATGGCAGGTCGCGGCGTTGCCGCTGGGCGGTTTCGTGAAATTTCTGGGTGATGCCAATGCCGCGAGCGTCGGCAGCGATGGCGCTGTGGCCGCGTCTGACCAGCGCCGGACGATGCTGGGGGCTCCGCTTTGGGCGCGTACGGCGACAGTAGCCGCAGGGCCGGTGTTCAACTTTGTGCTGGCGATTGCGATATTTGCAGGGTCGATCATGTATCAGGGCCGCTCTGCCGATCCTTTGACGTTTGGTGAAATGCGGCCCCTGCCTGTCAGCTTTGCGTCGGATCTGCGCGAGGGTGATGTGATGGTCGCCGTCGAGGGTGTTCTATTTGATGATGCTGAACGGACTGAGGCGATTTCTGATCTCGTGCCGGTGCAAGAGCGATTGGATTACACTGTTTTGCGTGATGGTGAGGAAATCACAGTGGAGGGGCCATATTATTTCCCTGCCGCCGTTTCCAGCGTGAGTCCTCGGTCTGCGGCAGATGACGCGGACATCAAGATCAATGATGTAATCACAGCGATCAACGGTGTACCGATATATGCCTTCGCGCAGGTGCAGAATATCGTTCTGGAGGCAGATGGCGCCGACCTTGAATTCGAAATTTGGCGCGATGGCGAGACACTGACCAAAACGATTGCACCGCGCCGGGTTGATCTGCCCAATCCCGAAGGCGGGTTCGAGACGCGTTGGCTGATCGGGATTACGGGCAAGATATTCTTCGAAGAAGAGACCGTCAGTGTCGGCCCGTTCGAAGCGGTGAGCCTCGGGGCGCAGGGACTTTGGAACACCGTCACCACGTCTTTGTCCGCCATGCAGCATATTCTGTTCGGACAGATTTCAACCTGCAATCTGTCCGGGCCGGTGGGGATCGCGGAAACCAGCGGCTCCATGGCAGAGCAGGGCGCGCAGAGCTTTATCTGGTTTATCGGTGCGCTTTCTGCGGCCGTGGGTCTGATCAACCTGTTTCCCATCCCGGTTTTGGATGGCGGACACCTTGCGTTCTATGCCTACGAGGCTGTGACCCGCCGCAAACCAAGCGATCGCGCTGTGCAGGTCTTTATGTTCGTGGGCCTGTCGCTGATCCTGTCTTTGATGATGTTCACAATCCTGAACGATACGATCCTATGCCCCTGAAACAAGAATGTTCAGTTGGCTGAAATAGAGCGTCTGCTGTTTTGACATCTTTGCCCTTTGTCGCTACTCAAAATGCAATGGGTAGATAAAACACGGGCGGTTGAAATGAATACAGGTGTGGGGCGCGTTTTCGCGCGGTGTTTTTCAAGGGTGCAGTCGATCTGGATGGCGCTTTGCATTGTGATCTTGGCGGCGGGTGCCGCCAATGCGCAGAGCTTTGTTTTCACCAGCTTTGATATCGAGGGCAATCAGCGCGTAGCAGATGGCACGATCCTGTCCTTTGGCGGTTTGGAGCCCGGTGTGGGGTTGTCCACGGCAGAATTGAATGCTGCAGGGCAGGACATTCGGGCGTCGGGCTTGTTTGAAAGTGTCGATCTGGTGCCGCAGGGCAGCCAACTGCTGATCCGCGTTGTCGAATACCCGACCATCAGCCGCATCAATATCGAAGGAAACAGCCGCCTGAGTGATGCAGAGTTGCTTGCTCTGGTGCAATCGCAGCCGCGGCGGGTTTTCACACCGGCGCAGGCCGAGGCCGATACGGCAGCTATCACCGAAGCCTATGCCCGCCGAGGCCGGATCAATGCCACCGTGACGCCCCGCATCATTCCGCAGTCTGACAATCGCGTCGATCTGGTATTCGAAGTGGTCGAATCGGCGATTACGGAAATTGAACGCATCACCTTTATCGGCAACCGTACCTTCTCGGAGGGTCGTTTGCGGCGTGTTCTGGAGACCAAGGAAGCTGGTATTTTCCGCGTATTGGTGGGTCGTGACACATATTCGCCCGAACGTGTGGCGCAGGACCGTGAGGTGCTGACCGATTTCTATCGCTCGCGCGGTTTCATCGATTTCGTCATTCAGAATGTCGACGTGTCCTTGACCCGTGAACGCGATGCCTATCTGGTCACCTACAATCTGCGCGAGGGCCAGCAATTTACATTCGGCAACGTGTCTGTCTCGAGCGAGATCAATGGCGTCAGTGCCGCCGATTACGAAGAGGCCGTGCGCGTCCGTACCGGTGCCACCTATTCACCGGTACCGATCGACAGTGATATCAACCGGATGGAGCGTCTGGCCGTGCAACGCGGCGCGCGTTTCGTGCAGGTCGAGCCACGCCTGACCCGCAATCCCCGAGACCTGTCAGTCAATCTCGAATACGTGCTGGTCCCCGGTGAGCGCATCTTCATTGAGCGTATCGATATCGAAGGTAACGGCACGACCCTTGACCGCGTGATCCGTAACCAGTTCCGCTCTGTCGAGGGCGATCCGCTGAATCCGCGCGAAATTCAGGAAAGCGCACGACGCATCCGTGCCTTGGGCTTTTTTCAAGGTGTGAATGTCGATACGCGCCCCGGTTCGACGCCAAGCCAGCGTATCGTCGACGTCAATGTGGTTGAAGGGCCGACAGGAACGCTGACCTTTGGTGCCAACTTCAATACGGATACCGGCGTGAGCCTGCTGGCGTCTTACCGTCAAAGCAATTTCCAAGGGCGCGGCCAGCGCCTGAACTTTGATCTTTCAACTGCCGAAACGAACCGCCGTTTCAGCTTCGGTTTTACCGAGCCGCAGCTTCTGGGGCGTGATTTGCGGGGGTCTCTTGATCTGTCCTATGCCACCACGGACAACCAAAACGCGCTTTATGACACCGAAACGCTCCGCTTCAGCCCGGCGATGAGCTTTCCGGTGAGTGAACTGGGGCGTTTGTCGTTGTTTTATGCACTTGAGTACACAGACCTGACGGATGTGTCCGCCAGCGCCAGCCAGATCATTCAGAACGAAGCCGCACAAGGCGGGATCTGGACCAATGCGATCGGGTACACCTACAGCTTTGACAACCGCCGCACAGGGTTGAACCCGAATGCGGGGATCGTACTGCGCTTTGGTCAGGAATTCGGTTTCGGCGATACGCAGTTCATCAAGACGACGGCCTTGGCAGGCGCAGAGACCAAGATCCTGAACGAGGAAATCACCCTGCGCGCCACGCTTGAGGGCGGGTTGCTGAACTATCAGGATGGCAGCAGCCGTGTGACGGACCGTTTCTTCTTGGGCAGTCGTCTGATGCGCGGGTTTGAGCCCGGTGGTATTGGGCCGCGCGATGACGACACCGACGATGCCTTGGGGGGGAATGCGTTCTCGGTCCTGCGTCTTGAGACCGAGTTCCCGCTGGGGCTGCCTAGCGAATACGGTATCACGGGCGGCGCGTTCATAGATTATGGGTCTGTCTGGGATGTTGGAAATGTTGGCGCACCATTGGAAGAGGATGTGATCTACAACGACTTCATCGGGCGTTCGGTTGCTGGTCTCTCGATTTTCTGGACAACGCCGATCGGCCCATTGCGGTTCAACTTTACCGAACCGCTGGATGTGCAGGACCGTGACGAAACGCGGAACTTCGATGTGACGATCTCGACGAGCTTTTGATGGCCTTTCTGCGTGCGATATTTATCTGGCTGATTCTGGCGCTGCCGGCGTCAGCCCAACAGGATTCTCCGCCGGTCCTGATCATTGATAGCGAACGATTGTTTATCGAAACGCTTTATGGGCAGCGGCTGGCGTCGGAACTGGCTGCGCAAGCCGAAGAGCTGCAGGCAGAGAATGACCGGATCGTTGAAGCGCTGACCCTAGAAGAACGCAGCCTGACAGTCCGCCGCCCCGACATGGATCCGGAGGCATTTCGCGCCGAAGCCGAAGCGTTCGACAACAAGGTGCAAGAGGTCCGACGCGTCCGCGATGCCAAGAACGTCGAGTTGCAGGTGGCGACCGCCGAGGCGCGTTCGCGCTTTGAACAGAGGGTGCAGGGGATTGTGGCGAACATCATGCTGGAACGTGGTGCAGCGCTGGTGATGGAGCAGCGTAATGTCGTGCTTTCGGTGCGTGCCGCCAACATCACGGACGATGCAATCGTGCGCATTGACGCGGAGTTGGGTGAAGGCACAGAGTAGCGCGTGCTTGCTGCGCATGTCGCGGCTTGCTAGTGATATTCCAAGGCGGCCATGGCGCGCCGGACTAATAAGAAGGAACTGCCCGGCATGACCGATGCTGTCACCACCGCTGACATTCAACTGATCCAGAAAATCCTGCCGCACCGTTATCCGTTCCTGCTGGTCGATAAGGTGCACAGCATCAATGGCACGACATCTGCCGTCGGAATCAAGAACGTCACCATGAACGAGCCGCATTTTCAGGGGCATTTCCCCGGCAATCCGATCATGCCCGGCGTGACCATTGTCGAGGCAATGGCCCAGACAACGGCTGTGATGGTGGGTGCATCGCTTGGGCTGACGGACGGCAATCTGCTGGTTTATTTCATGGCGATTGATGGCTGTAAATTCCGCCGCAAGGTGGTACCCGGCGATGTCCTTGAAATGCACGTCGAAACCACACGCGGCAAACCCGGCGGCAAGGTCTGGCGCTTTAGGGGTGTCGCGTCGGTTGATGGCGAAATGGCCGCCGAGGCCGAATTCACGGCTATGATGGATATGCAGGGCTGATGGCTGGCATCCACCCGTCTGCCGTGATCGCCGAGGGTGCCAAGGTCGGCGCAGATTGCGTTATTGGTCCGTTTTGCGTGATCGGTCCTGACGTGGTGCTGGGCGCGCGTGTACATCTCAAAAGCCACGTCGTGATCGATGGTGATACGCATATCGGCGACGACACCGTGGTGTTTTCGTTCGCAGTAATCGGCGAGATCCCGCAGGACCTGAAGTTCGGTGGTGAAAAAACCCGCCTGCGGATTGGTGCACGCAACCGCATCCGCGAACACGTGACCATGAATACCGGCACCGCCTCGGGTGGTGGTGAAACCCGGATCGGTGATGACGGGCTGTTCATGGCGGGCTGTCACATTGCGCATGATGCACAGATCGGCAACAGGGTGATCGTGGTCAATTCTTCGGCCGTTGCCGGGCACTGCATTATCGAGGATGATGTCATCATTGGCGGATTGTGCGGTGTGCATCAGTTCGTGCGGATCGGGCAGGGCGCGATTATCGGTGCCGTCACGATGGTGACCAAGGATGTGGTCCCGCATGGTCTTGTGCAGGCCCCGCGCGGTGCGCTGGACGGGTTGAACCTTGTCGGTCTCAAACGCAAGGGCGTGGACCGTTCCGATATCACAGCACTGCGGGCGGCTTTTCAGATGCTCAAAGACGGCGAAGGCACATTTCAGGATCGGGCCCGTCGCTTGGCTGATGAAAGCGACAGCGCATACGTGCAGCAAATGGTGGCGTTCATACTGGGCGACACTGACCGCAATTTCCTGACGCCGGGCTGATGCTGGCGCTGATCGCGGGCACCGGCGATCTGCCGCCTGCGCTTGTCGTGCGCCTGCCTGCTCGCCCGTTGATCTGCGCGATGGAGGGCTTTCAGCCTGCGATCACGCCTGAACTGACATTCAGGATCGAGCACTTGGGCAGTTTCCTGAATACGCTGCATGCGCGGGGTGTGACCGAGGTCTGCATGGCCGGTGCCGTGACCCGACCGCCGATTGATCCCATGATCATCGATGAGGCAACCAAGCCATTGGTGCCGCGCATCATGGCAGCGATCACGCAAGGCGACGACGGTGCATTGCGTGCGATCATCGCGATTTTCGAAGAAGCAGGGTTTGCGGTGAGGGCAGCCCATGACATTGCACCGGACCTGTTGCCTGACGCAGGCGTGCTTAGCCGCAAGCCCGTCACCATCGACACCCGTCAGGATGCTGTTACCGCAGAGCAAACCATCGCAGAGATGGGGCGCGCGGACACAGGGCAGGCCTGCATCGTGCGGGGCGGGCGGGTGCTGGCCCGCGAAGGACGGACGGGAACCGATGCGATGCTGGCGCAGTTCGCACCGACCCACGATCTTTTGTGGGGTGCTGTTGACGGGCTTGGCGCGGTGCTGGGCAGCGCCGCTGAATGGTTAAGCGGTGCAGACGGCGAGCCGACAGATGCGCGTGCTGCGATCCTTTTCAAGGCCCCGAAGCCAGATCAGGATCGGCGCGCGGACTTGCCCGTGATCGGGCCGCAGACGGCCAAAGGCGCTGTTGCAGCAGGGTTGGCGGGTATCGTTATTGAACACGAAGGCGTTATGGTTCTGGGGCTGGATGAGGTGCTGTCAGTGCTCGATGCGGCGGGCCGGTTTTTCTGGGTGCGGCCCAAGGGGGGCGCATGAAGGTTTTCGTGATTGCAGGTGAAGCCTCCGGTGACAAGCTCGGGGCGGCGCTGATGGCCGGGCTCGGGTCCCTGCGCCCGGACGTGACGTTTGACGGTGTAGGCGGGCCGTTGATGCAGGCCGAAGGCCTGCAAAGCCGCTTTCCAATGGAAGAGCTGAGTGTGATGGGGCTGGCGGAAATCCTGCCCAAGTATCGTGCGCTCAAGTCGCGCATCCGGCAGATGGCCGAGGCTATTCTGGCCGATCCGCCGGATGTGCTTATTACCATCGATAGTCCGGATTTCTGTCTGCGCGTGGCGCGTCTGGTGAAAGCGGCAAGCGACATCCGCACGGTCCATTACGTGGCGCCGACGGTTTGGGCCTGGCGGCCGGGGCGCGCGCAAAAGATGGCGCATCATATTGATCACGTCCTTGCGCTTTTTCCATTCGAGCCTCCGTTGATGCAGGCCGCTGGCATGGAGTGTGACTTTGTCGGGCATCCCGTCGTGGCCGAGCCTGTCGCGCAGGAGGCCGAAGCGGCGGCCTTGGGTGGGGGCACTGTTGTGCTGGTCCTTCCCGGCAGTCGCAAGGGCGAGGTATCACGGCTGGCCGACCGGTTCGGGCAGGCTGTCGCGCAGATCGCAGCGGCGGTGCCCGACGCGCGTTTTGTGATCCCGACAACCCGGGGCGTGCATGATCTGGTGCAGGCGCAGGTGGCGGCGTGGACTGCGCCCGTGACCGTCCTGCCGCCCGGATCACCCGACAAGGCGGGGTGGTTCAAGCGGGCGGACGTGGCGTTGGCCGCGTCCGGCACCGTATCTTTGGAACTGGCGGCGAGCGGCACGCCCATGGTCATTGCCTATGATATGGCGTGGCTGAGCCGGATCATCATCAGCCGGATGTTGATGGTTGATACGGTGACTTTGGTGAACCTTGTCAGCGAAACGCGTGTGGTGCCGGAATTTATTGGCAAGGCATGCCAGCCCGGGCCGATTGCGGAAGCGGTGCTGGCGGTTCTTGCGGAACCGCAGGCACAACATGACGCAATGGCGCTGACCATGACACGGTTGGGGCAGGGTGGAGAGGCCCCGGGGTTACGCGCGGCGCGGGCTGTGCTGGAACGGCTTGAACAGGCGTCCGTCAAGAACCAGCAGGCCGAAGGCTAGGATCGCAAAGCCGATATATGCGCGCAGGGGCAGTGCCTCGCCCAACACGATCGCGCCCAGAACGATTGCGACAGGGGCTACCATCAAGGTGCAAAGCATCAGGTTGCCGCTACCCGCCATCGCAAGCACGCGGTAGTAAAGCATATAAGCAATCGCGGTGGCGACGACGGCGTAATAGGCGATGGCGGCCCATGTCTGGGGCTGCAGCGCAAGGCTGATGGGTCCTTCGACAAGCCACGCCGCGGGGATCGTCACGACGCTTGCGCCGGTCAGCATCCCTGCAGCGGCGACTTGTGGTTTGAGGTGCCCAAGGGTCTTGCGCGCCCAGACACCGGCGAGCGCATAGCTTATGGTGCCGCCGATGACGGCCAGTTGACCAAGAGAGCGGATATCGAAGTCCTTGAATGATTCCAACCCGATGGCGGTCGAGACACCGATAAATCCCATAGACACGCCAATCGCTTTGCGGGCTGTCAAACGCTCGTCCGCAAAGAAAACCGCAGCGGCGATGACGCCGAAGATGGCGGTCGAAGCGTTCAGGATCGAGGTAAGGCCCGTTTCGATATGCAACTGCCCCCATGCCATGAGGCTGAAGGGAATCGCATTGTTCAACAGGCCCATCACAAGAAATGCCCCCCAAATGCGCAGGCCGGTCGGCAGGGCCAGGCGGCGGATCAAGACATAGCCCCACAAAATGAGCATGGCCCAACCGGTCCGGTGCGCCACTGCTGTCAGTGGCCCGATTTCATCCAGCGCGATACGGACGGACAGAAACGACGCGCCCCAGATCAGTGAGAGCATCAAAAGTGCCGCCCACGCTTGGGGCGATATGGTTTTCTGGATCGGTGACATGCGCGTGATATGCTATGTTTCGGTTAGGCTGCGCAACCCGGATCATGCGGTAGAGGTAAAGAAAAAGCCCCGCCGGATTGGGCGGGACATCGCAGTCTTGTCAGCGCAAACCGTTTTAGAAGTTGTAGGCAATCCGAAGCCCAGCGGCCAAGCCACTGTTGTCTTTGAAATCACCAAGCGTGACGCCCGGACTGCCCCCAGTTAATGCGCCTGGTGCCTCGGTCTTGGCATCACCGATCCAGATGTAGCGAACGCCACCTGTGATGCGGACATTGTCCATGGTGCGCGTCATTGCAACACCAAGTGATGTATTGCCATCGGTAGGTCCAAGGTTGCCGGAAAAGCCGCCGTTCGAAGCCTCATAGCCCGCTGTCAAAGCACCCGACCACTCCGCATTGAAGCGACGACCGACACCGAGGTTGTATGTCACTGTGTCGTCATCATAGTCCACGAGCGATCCACCGCTCGTCGCCAAGCCAAAGTTGACAGGCGAGATATCAAACGCGGTCCAATCGACCCAACGGATCGAGCCGAATAGCAGTGTATCAGCAGCGATACCCGTCTGTCCTTCAAGAGTAAGAGATTGCGGCAGTGTAGTCGAAAATTTGGTGCTCGCGCCATTCTCGTCAGCATCGAAGTCATGCGTGATCTCGCTATGATATATCAACGAAACACGTGCTGCAATTTCGGGGCGTTCCCATGCCGCACCCAAAACATAGCCAAAATCCGTTTCCTTGCTGGTTTCCATCGTATAGCCGTTAAACAATGCGACCTCGCCCGAAGTCTGCACAGCGCGTGCACCACCATAGACTGTGATATCGTCACGCAGCTTATACGCGGCCAGAGCTGTGATCGCGTTGCTGTCAATCGTTGCTGTCGTCGACCCAAGAGGAGATACGCCGCCCCCATAGGCATAGTCCGTATCGGCGCTGTAGTCGACATCTGCACCATAGGGCTGGTCGAAGATCAAAGCGATCGATAGCTTTTCATTCAAGTCGTTCTTATAGCCAAATCCCAATTGTGTATATTCGCCCGCCATGTCCCCTGATTCCGACCCTGGCGACCCAAGCCCAGCAGATATCTGCTGTTCGCCGCTGACGTCAGGCGACACAAATCCAAAATTCAGTTCCAGATAGTTCCCCTCTTCAAAAAGAAGAGCTACCGATGGTGCCGACCGTTCAATTCCCCCCGCGCTGGCAATACTGGTTGTCAGTAGCAAGGCCGCCCCTGCTGTCATCCCGTTTTTCATGTCCTCTTCCCCGTCATGAACAATATATGTGCGACAAAGCCTAAGGAGAGCTTAAGCTTTAGGTCAATTAATGACGCCGCGTCACCAGGGGAGGCGCTCCGTAGCGTCACAAAATTGCAATGTACGGGTGCTGAGGGTCTGCACTGATCCGCTCAGGCTCGCGCGGCGCGGAGCGCGTAGTTGATGTTAAGATAGTTCGCCGCAAAGATCAGGGCGGCCCCGACAAAGACCCATACTTCCAAGGGCTCCTGATAAAGCAGGACCCCGACGATCGCGATTGTCGGCAGGCGGACGAAGTCGATTGGCATCACAATGCTCACAGGTGCGATGCTGAGCGCTTTGGTCAGACAGAAATGGGCCAATAGTCCTGCACAGCCGATCAGGATCACCCAGGGTAATGCCGCCGTCGAGGGGATCGCAATGTCGCCGTCGTATCCTGCGCAGATCAACCCGAAGGTCGCCTGCATGACCGTCAGGTAGAACAGAATCGATGTGATCGTTTCGGTCTGGGTCAATTTGCGGGTGAAGATCGCGGTCAGTGCAAAAAACACGGCACACCCGGCGGCGGCCATGAGCCCCAAGCTGATGTTGGCCGGGTCCGGTCGGGCGACGATCAGGATGCCCAGAAAGCCGATCGCCGCGCTAATAAGGGCCACGGCCGTGATGCGTTCCTTGAGAAGCAGGGGCGATAACAGGATCACCCAGACAGGCGTGGTGAACTCCAGGGCAAAGACCTGCGCCAGCGGGATCATGGTGATGGCGTAAAACCACAGGTTTTGTCCGGTAAAGTGAAAGATGTTGCGCGTGGCATGAAGCCCCAGCCGACCCCGACCGATCTGTGAAAACGTACCTCGCGCGATTGCGACGCTGACCACAATGAAGATACCTGTAAGGCTGCGAAACAGCATGATTTCAAACGTATCAAGCTCTGTACTGACGGTCCGCCCTGCGACAGCCATCAGCGTAAAAGAGGTGATCGCGCCAATCATCCAGGCAGCGGCTATGACAACATTACTCATCCGGGCAGTTGTCATGGTGGTAGATAGATTTGCAACCCCTTACAGATGTGGTTGACTGGGAAAGCAACAAAGAGGTGCGATGTGTTCAAGTGGGTACTGGTGATTGTGCTTGCCGGTCAGGTGGCGATGGCGGGTCCTGTCGATCAGGTTGAACAGGTTGAACAGGCTGCGCGTTACGCCTTTGATGGCTTGCCGCAAGTGGTTCGTGTGGACCGGATCGCGGGGCGTTGCGGAGCCGACGAAACCGTCAACCAGACGGTCGCATATTGTACGACCAGCAATCAGATATTGCTGGCGAAGGGTGCCGCCGATCACCCCCGGACCCCATATATGCTGGCGCATGTCTACGGGCACGCGGTGCAGGTCCGTCACGGGGTGGCGGACTTCGCGCTGGCGCAGATACGGCAGCGCCGGTCGGAAGAGACCATGTTGCGCGGCCTCGTGACACGGCAGGTCGAATGTATCGCAGGGTTCATACTCGCGCGGGCGGGGCTGGCTGAGGTGGATTTGAATGATCTGTTTTCAGACGAACCCTTTACCGGCAGTCACTGGGGGCGTGATCCGCTGCATATCGGACCAGAGGTTTCCATCGGGTTAGCGGCCCGTGCAGAGTGGTTTGCGCGCGGGCAGGGTCGCGATCTTGCCGCATGTGGACCCGGTGAATTTACGGCGGACCTGCTGTTGGATGCGTTGAACCCTTAGGTGCGGATCTTGTCGCAAACACATTGCCGTTCATCTGTGCAGGTGCCGTGATAAATGTGCCATCCGGCTGGCTGAGTTTGAACCCAAGATCGATCAGCAGATCGTAAATCTCATCATGGTGGCGCGACACTTCAACCATGGCGCTGCGTGCGGCTTGCAAGACTTTCTTGCCGCCCCGCAGAACCGCCAGCTCCGCACCTTCGACATCAATCTTGAGGACCGCGGGCCATACGTTGTGCGCAGTGGCATAGGCATCGAGTGCTACAGTGTTGACCTTGCGCGCCCGCAGTTCGAGGTTTCTTCCTTGTGCGCTGGCATTACCACTGGATGCCGCAAAATCAGCCCCTAGAGAGTTCATGAAACCGCCAAGATTTTCTTCGTAGAACAGCGCCTTGCCGGTCCGGTCGCTGACGGCTGCATTGATATGTACGCATTGGGTGCAGCGGGCGATATTCTTGCGAAGAAAATGTTGGTTCTGCTGCCCCGGTTCAAAGACATGGACCTGACCGGTATGGCCGACCTGTCGGGCAAAGAACTGCGCAAGATAGCCGATGTGACCGCCGACCTCGAACACCGTATCCCCTTGGCGGGTCAGTCGGGCAAGCCGTTTCATCGTCGCGGTTTCGCGGTGTTTGCCATAAAACCAATAACCTTTATGGGTATAGCACAGCAGGTGAAACGGCAGATCCGCGAAAGGATTGGTGATCGTGATCGGTCTGTCGATCCGGCGCAACACCGGCAGGGCGACGGACCGCAACATCTGGCTGGAGGCGAGCCCTTGTCGCCACGGGCGCGGAGTAGGTTTGGAAAGGGTCGGGTGCACAATAGTCGCTCATCAAATCGCTATGCGCGACTATGCCCCAGAAGTCTTAACAGATCGTTAAGCTCTGATGCGCACAGGTCTCTTATTCATTCCCACTCGATCGTTCCGGGTGGTTTGCTGGTGATATCATAGGTCACGCGGTTGATGCCCTGCACTTCGTTGATGATCCGCGTAGCCGTTTCACCAAGAAATTCATGGGTAAAGGGATAATAATCCGCCGTCATGCCATCCACCGAAGTGACCGCCCGCAATGCGCAGGCAAAATCATAGGTGCGCCCGTCGCCCATCACGCCAACCGTGCGCACTGGCAAAATCGCTACGAAAGCCTGCCAAATATCGTCATAAAGCCCGTGTTTGCGGATCTGGTCGATATAGACCGCATCCGCCTTGCGCAGGATCTCCAACTTTTCGCGGGTGATTTCACCGGGGCAACGGATCGCAAGGCCGGGTCCGGGGAAGGGATGGCGGCCAATGAACGACTTGGGCAGGCCCAGTTCGACGCCCAAGGCGCGTACTTCGTCCTTGAACAATTCGCGCAGCGGTTCGACCAGTTTCAGGCCCATTTTTTCAGGCAGCCCGCCGACATTATGGTGTGATTTGATCGTGACGGAAGGACCGCCGGAAAAGCTCACGCTTTCAATGACATCAGGGTAGAGCGTACCTTGGGCAAGGAATGCCGCGCCTTCGATTTCATTGGCGTATTTCTGGAACACGTCGATAAACAGCCGCCCGATGATCTTGCGCTTTGTTTCGGGGTCGCTGACACCGTCGAGCTCGCCCAGAAACAGCTCTGTCTCGTCGGCGTGAATGACCTTGAGGTTCATGTAGTCGCGGAACATGCCAACGACCTCTTCGGCTTCCTGCAGACGAAGCAAGCCGTGATCGACAAAAACGCACGTCAGTTGATCACCGATGGCTTCGTGCAGCAGGGCCGCGGCAACGGACGAATCAACCCCGCCCGACAGGGCGCAGATGACATGGGCATCGCCCACTTGTTCCTTGATCGCGTCGATGGCCTGTTCACGGTAAGCGCCCATGGTCCAGTCGCCCGAGAATCCCGCGATACGGACAAAGTTTTCATAGAGCTTCGATCCATTCGGCGTGTGATGCACCTCGGGATGGAATTGCACCGCATAAAAGTTACGCGCCACGTCCGCAGTGATGGCAAAAGGCGCATTTGGCGACGTGCCGTAAACCTCAAAACCTTGCGCGATTTCAGAGACATGGTCGCCATGGCTCATCCAGACCTGTTCGCGGTCCGTCAGGAACCAGCCATCGAGCAGGGACAGCTTGCCCTGCGGCATGACATAGGCGCGCCCGAACTCTGCGGTGCCGTGCCCGCGCACCACTTTGCCGCCCAGTTGGGTCATCATGGTCTGCTGGCCATAGCAGATGCCCAGCACCGGAATTCCCATCTTCCACAGGCTGTCTGGCGCGCGCGGTGAACCTTCGCGCGCCACACTATCAGGGCCGCCCGACAGGATCACCGCCTTGGGTGCGAAATCCGCCAGAAAAGCATCGGTGACGTTCTGATAGGGATGAATTTCGCAATAGACATTCAATTCGCGCAGGCGCCGCGCGATAAGCTGTGTGACCTGACTGCCGAAGTCGATGATGAGAAGGCGTTCGTGGGTGCTGTTTTCCATGGCGCTTCGGTAAAGGCAGGGCCGAATTTGTGCAAGAGGGCCCGTGACATTCAAAGCCGGTGGTGGCCCAAAACTCCGCTATCATTCATGGATCGTCAGCCAGGACATCGGGCACTTTCATCTCGGCCCATTTGCGGCAGGCTTTCGACGATCTGCGCCTGCATGTCGTTTTCGGGTCTCAGGGGCCGCAAATTTGGCAAGGCGCGACCTGATTGGGTTGTAAGAAGCGGCAACACACTATCGCACCCAAGGGAGACGGATCATGTCAGACGCAGCAGCACCAGCTACAGCAGGACGTCGCAGCCGTGGTGGCGGCGGTGCCGCGCGCCGCGCAGAGCGGACAGCGGTCAGTGTTGAAACCGCCAAGTACATCGAACGCAATATCCCCAATTACGAGGTGCTGACCGAAGAGGCGCTGGACGTGATCGAGGCCAACGCGGAAACGGTTCTGGCAGAGATCGGTGTCAATTTCGTCGAAAACCCCGAAGCTCTTGCGCGGTGGAAAGCTGCAGGTGCAGAGGTCGAGGGCGAGCGCGTGCGCATTCCGCGCGGTCTGGCGCGTAAACTGTGTTCAACAGCGCCGTCTGAATACACCCAACATGCCCGCAACCCCGAGCGCAACGTCGTGGTCGGCGGCAAGAACCTTGTTCTCGCTCCGGTTTACGGCCCACCCTTTGTGCGCGACGCCGAAGGCGGACGGCGTTATGCGACGATGGATGATTTCGTCAAGTTCGTGAAGCTGGGCTATATGTCCAAGTGGCTGCACCACTCGGGCGGCACTGTCTGCGAGCCGACGGATATAGCGGTCAACATAAGCTATTTTAATATTATCTATAACTTTTAAATCTTTAAATAATCTTATATTTTGAAAGGTTCTAGCTCCTCCCAGTCTTACTATTTGATAAGGAGTTTTTCCAATAGCG
>NZ_JAWOAN010000065.1:0-15159 GCF_046498525.1 Yoonia sp. | reverse complement strand
GTCAGGTGCGCGCTGGCGTCTGCAAGAATACGCGTATCGGCGTTATGCCTGTCCGACAGGCTTTCGGGATCAAGGTCGATGCGCACCAGCGGCGCAGTATGCCCCAGATGATCGCGCCACAGATCAACCTCGCTCAGGCGCGTGCCGACAGCGACGACCAGATCAGCCGACGCTATGACGGCTTCGCTGCTGGCCCGCGCGAGTGTCGCGCCAAAGTGCAGCGGGCTGTTGTCAGGAATGATGCCGCGCCCTGCATAGGTGGTAAAGGATGCGGCATTCAGACGTTGGAAATGCGGCATCCAGCGCTCTACGCCATGCGTGGCACCCCCGCCAAAGATGAAAAGGGGGCGTTTGGAGGCGTTGAGCCGGTCAATCAAGGCAATCCGCTGCAACGGGGCAGCCTCGGGGCGATAGGGCCATTCATCGGCGCGCTCCGGTGCCGGTGGCGCGTTTGCCTCCAACTGTGCGATCGGCACCTGAATATGTTTGGGTGACGGCACGCCAGTAAAAAGCTCGGTCAGCGCGCGGTCGATCAACTGATAACTGGCCTCGGCTGTTCGCGCGGTAGCGGACCAGTCACAGACCGTTGCGGCGGCCCCTTCCTGATCTTTCATCTGGTGAAGCTGTCCCCTCTTGGCTGCGGTTTCATCCAGCACGGACGAGATGACCAGCATCGGCACGCTGTCGGAATAGGCCTGCCCCATCGGCGTCATGATGTTGCACAGACCCGGTCCGGAAATCACGTAGGCCACGCCAACCTTGCCCGTCGCGCGGGCGTATCCGTCGGCCATGAAACCGGCCCCCTGTTCGTGACGTGCCAAAACATGGGTGATCCCGGCCTCTTCGATCCCGCGATACATTTCCTGATTATGCACACCGGGAATGCCAAAGATCGTATCAACACCACGATCCTTGAGCATATGCGAGATTTGTGCGCCAAGCGGACGTGTCGTCATGTCAGTTTCTCCAGAATTTGATCGTCAGGACTGTCAGTACAACCATGACTTCCAAGCGACCTACAAACATGGCCATTGCCAAAATCCATTTTGCGGTATCGTTGATGTTAACAAAGTTTCCCGCAGGTCCGATTTCCTGCCCTAGTCCGGGGCCGATGTTGCCGATGGCTGAAGCCGCCCCCGACACCGAGGTGATAAAATCCAGCCCTGTCAGACCAAGCAGGACTGCCGTAATCCCGAGCGACACGATGAAAGCGACCAGAAACGCAATGACCGAATTAAAAACATCTTCGCCAATGGGGCGTCCTTCGAACCTTGGCGTGAACACGCCGTGCGGGCTGTGGATCTGCCGTATCTGGCTTTTGATCGCTGAAAACAGAATTTGATAGCGAAAGACTTTAACCGAACAACTAGTCGACCCCGCGCAACCGCCAATCAGACCCACGAAAAAGAACATCACGACCGGAAATGTGCCCCATGTCATGTAATCTGCGCTAGCATAGCCCGTGCCTGAAATAATCGAAACGATATTGAACAGGGAGTCGCGGAAGGCCCGTTCGGTCAACGCCCCTTCGCGGCCCCAGAGCCAAGACGTCATAAGCAGTGCCAAGACCGTCAGCAATCCGAAAAAAGTCCTGATCTGGCTGTCTCGCCATAAGGGTTGCGCTGTCCCCGCAAGCAACTGAACGTAACGCACAAAGGGGAGTGCAGCCAATATCATGAACACACAGGCCGCATAGTGAATGCCGCCACCAAATTCGCTGAACGATGCATCCGACGTGGCCATGCCGCCGGTCGAAACAGTGGTCAACGCATGCGCCATCGCATTGAACGGTGTCATGCCCAGCGCCAGATAGGTCATGGCACAGGCTGCGGTCAGCACCGCATAGATTACAGCGATCCGGCTTGCGATCTGGCCCGCGCGCGGCAGGATCTTTCCCATCGTCTCGAAGGCTTCAGAGCGGAAAATCTGCATGCCGCCGACCCGCAGTTCCGGCAGGAACACCATCGCCACGACAATAATCCCGATGCCGCCAAGCCATTGCAGGGTTCCCCGCCACAACAACAGACCCACAGGCAGGCTATCGAGCCCTGCAAAGGTCGTCGAACCTGTCGTCGTAAGGCCCGACATCGCCTCGAAGAAAGCATCGGTGAAGCTCGCCTCGGTCGCGCCCAGCATAAAGGGGATCGCCCCGAAGACCGGCAGGGTCAGCCAGACAAGCGAGGTCAGCAGGAATGTCTGCCGCAGCGAAAGCCCCGCTGACACGCCATTTGCGCAGGCCAGCGCGATCATCCCCCCCGTCATGATCGTGATCACGGCACTTTCGAAGAAAACAAACCAATGCCCGTTACCCGCAAGCAAATCAGCCGCCAGCGGGCCCAGCATGGTGATACCAAGCGACGCCACTAGCAGACCGATCACATATCCCACTGGGCGCAAATCTATCATGCCGGCAGCGTTGTCCCGAGCACTCGCCAGTGTCAAGAAGACCGCGTGCGCAACGGAACCGAACTGTCGCTTGAAAGCCCCAGCCAGCGGGTTACGTCACGGCGCATGTTTGAACCGAGTTATACCGCAGCCCTTGCACGGCTGAATGCCTTTGTCCCGCGTGCGGGCCGTGATTATGCGAGCCTGCGCAACTACGATGATCAGGCGCATGTTTCTACGCTGTCGCCCTATCTTCGCCATCGCATCGTCACCGAAGAAGACGTGCTGCAGGCCACGCTTGCCCGCCACAGTCCGCAAGCCGCGGAAAAATTCATTCAGGAAGTCTATTGGCGCACCTATTGGAAAGGCTGGCTGGAAATGCGTCCGGGCGTCTGGGCGATGTATCGCGCCGATCTGCAAGCAGCCCTCAACCGGGTGCAGACCGAGAGCGGTCTGCGGCAGGATTGGGAAGCCGCCTGCAAGGGCGAAACCGGGATCGCGTGCTTTGACCACTGGGCGCGGCAACTGGCAGAAACGGGCTATCTACACAACCATGCGCGGATGTGGTTCGCCTCGATCTGGATTTTCACACTGCGTTTGCCTTGGGTGCTGGGTGCCGATTTCTTCATGCGGCATCTGCTGGATGGCGATCCCGCCTCCAATACGCTGTCATGGCGCTGGGTCGGCGGATTGCAGACCACTGGAAAGACCTATCTGGCGCGGCCTGACAACATCGCCAAATATACCCAAGGCCGGTTTCACCCAACTGGACTGGCGACGGTCGCGGCACCGCCGGAGGGTATGCCACATCCTGCACGCGGGCCGGTGCCGGTATCAGGTAGAATCGACTCCAGCCTGCGCACCGGGTTGCTGATCACGGAAGAGGACCTGTCACCGGGATGGTTGCTGGACCAGGTGCAGCCGCTTGCAACGGCACGCTTGCAGGCAACACATCGTCGCAGCCCTTTGACGGTCAGTTTGCAGGTAACTGATTTTGTGCGCGCCGGGATGGCGGACTGTGCCAGCCGTTTCTCGGACCGGCTTGGTCCGGTGACGGAAGTGACACCGGAAAGCCTCGTGGATTGGGCACAGACGCATGGGTTGCAGCAGATTGTGACCTCGTATTTGCCCACAGGTCCAACACGGGACGCTTTGGACGGGGTCAACCTTGTCCAACGCATCCGCCCCTACGATAGCGCGGCTTGGCCTCATGCAACTCATGGCTTTTTCCGGTTCAAGGAAAAAATTCCGCACCTGCTGGCACAGATCGGAAACTGGCCGGCCTGAATCGGGTCAATAGCTCACCGTCATTTTCCCCCAAGCCACCCGTCGAGCGTCTTTTTCAACCCCGCCCAATCGGTGTATTCCTTATCCTTATGGGGATCGACGTCCTCGTCTTTCTGCGACGCGATCCAGCGCATTGCCCAAGATTTGAGGAAATCATATTCCGAGAACCGGAAGGCACCGGCCACATGCATCACCGTCGGAGGTGTCCAGCCTGTCTTTTCCGCAAAACGGTTCACGCACTCTGTCAATCCGGCCCAGTCATCTGGGTCCGTCCCAGCCGCCGCCAATGAAACCGACAGAAAAGCCGATTTCACCTGTGACAGCGCAGCGGCTTTGTTCTTGGCCAAGGTCACAAGCGGCTTTTGATATTTGCCACCATGCACAGAACCCGCCAACAATACCGCATTAAAGCGCGCCAATTCCGCATCCTGCGCGTCCTCTGCACCTGCAAGTTCGACTGAGTGTCCATGCTCGATCAGATAATCCGCAGCATAGCGCGCGATCTTGCGAGTCTGCCCTTCGGTCGAGGCGTAGGCGATCAGAATTTTCATCAAAACACTCCTTGCTGTACGCAAAAGTATAGCAAGAAAGACCCATCGCGGGTTTGATACAAATCAGTTTGCAGAAAACCTAGCCTGCTTTGCGCAGTGCCCCTGCAGACCAGATACGGCAGGCATCGCCGAAGGCTTCGAACAGCGGGCGCGACACAGGGTCCGCGTCGGCGTTCCATTCGGGATGCCATTGCACCGAAAGCGCAAAACCGGGCGCATCCTTGATATAAATCGCCTCGGGTGTGCCATCAGGGGCATAGCCGTCGATCACGATACGCCGCCCCGGTTCCTTGATCCCTTGCCCGTGCAAGGTGTTCGTCATGACCTTGCTGCGGCCGAAAATCTGATGGAAGGGCCCGCCTTCGGTCAGCGTGACCTCGTGGCGCAGTTCGAATTTCTCCTCCAGCGTGCCATCGGGTGGCATCCGATGGTTATGACGGCCCGGCAGATCGCGGATTTCAGGGTAAAGCGATCCGCCCATCGCAACGTTCATTTCCTGAAAGCCAAGACAAACACCCATCACAGGCTGGCCACGCGCGATACAGGCCCGCAGCAGGGGCAGGCTCAGGCGGTCACGGTTGCGCTCGAAAGTGCCATGCGCCTCTGTTTCTTCTTCACCGTATTCTTCGGGGTGAACGTTGGGCCGCCCGCCGGGAAAGAAGAAACCGTCGCAAGCCGACATAAGTTCTTCGATATGCACCAGATCAGGTTCGACAGGGATGATGACCGGCACAACGCCGGACACCTGCGAGAGCGCCTGCACGTTCATCGCGCCAGCGCCCTGCACAAGGTATTCATCATTGATCAGGTGAGAGTTTGAAATAATGCCAACAACAGGCCGAGACATAGGTGATCCTTTCGGGTTTCACCTTATGTAACGTTCATTGCACGGCATGAAAAGACGGCGTCATGCACAACCCTGCTGTCGAAAACGCACATGCTGCTTTCTTGGGTAAAATGTGCGCCAGAGTGCTTGCTAGGCTTCACCGATCAAACCGGCAGCCTCGATTCCGGCTAGTGCCGCGACAACGTCGTTATCCGAGGTATCGCCAGTGACCCCGACCGCGCCAATCACGCTGCCCCGTTTGTCACGCACCAGAACACCACCCGGGACCGGCACGACCTGCCCGCCGTAAACGCCATTCATCGCGGCCATGAAATAGGACTGCTGTTCGGCCCGCGCCATCTGCGCGGTCCCCGCTATGCCCAGCATCACAGAGCCATAAGCCTTGCCATGCGCAATCCCGAAACGTCCCGGCGCGGCACCATCAGATCGCTCGAACGCTTTCACATGTCCACCAGCATCAAGGATCACAACGGAAAGCGGCTTGAGCCCCATCTCGTCGCCTTTGGCGAGTGCTTTACGAATAATCGTACGGGCCTTGTTTGCTGAAATCTCAGCCATGCGTGTCTCTCCATTATAAGCTTAGTGGTTGCGCTGCGCTTTCAGCTCCAACCGGCGCTGGTGCAGGACGGGTTCGGTATAGCCAGACGGCAATTCACGGCCCTTGAAGACCAGATCGCAGGCCGCCTGAAAGGCGATCCCGTCGAATTCCGGCGCCATGGGTCGGTAGGCAGGGTCACCTGCGTTCTGGGCATCGACCACAGCGGCCATTTTGCGCATCGCCTCCATGACCTGCTCTTGGCTGACGACATCGTGGTGCAGCCAGTTTGCCAGCGCCTGACTGGAAATGCGGCAGGTCGCGCGGTCTTCCATCAGACCGACATTGTTGATGTCGGGCACCTTGGAGCAACCCACACCCTGATCAATCCAGCGCACAACATAGCCGAGGATGCCTTGGGCGTTGTTTTCGACCTCTTTGATTTTCTGCGCCTCTGTCCAGCGCTGATACTGGGCCAAGGGAATGTCCAGAATGGACGACACATAGGCCCGCCGCCCGCCTTTGAGCAGTCGGGCCTGCACGGCGATCACATCGACCTTGTGATAGTGAAGCGCGTGCAGCGTGGCCGCTGTAGGGCTGGGAACCCAAGCGCAGTTCGCACCGGCCTTGGGATGTTCGATCTTCTGTTCCAGCATCGCCGCCATCAGATCGGGCATGGCCCACATGCCTTTACCGATCTGCGCACGCCCAGAGAAGCCACATTCCAGGCCGATATCCACGTTCTGGTCCTCATACGCGCCAATCCATTGTTTGCGCTTGATAAAGTCCTTGCGGCTGAACGGCCCTGCTTCCATTGATGTGTGGATCTCATCGCCTGTCCGGTCAAGGAAACCCGTGTTGATAAAGGCCACCCGCGTCTTGGCCGCGCGGATACATTCCTTAAGGTTCACGGTCGTGCGGCGTTCTTCATCCATAATGCCGATCTTGACGGTATCGCGCGGCAGGCCCAGCGCATCCTCGACCATACTGAAAATATCGTTGGTCAGAGTAACTTCATCAGGGCCGTGCATCTTGGGCTTGACCACATAGACCGAACCAAGGTCCGAATTGCCGCCCTCGCGTTTTAGATCATGCATGGCAATCAGCACCGTGATCATCGCGTCCATCAACCCCTCAAAGACCTCGTCGCCATTGGCATCAAGGATCGCGGGGTTCGTCATCAGGTGGCCCACATTGCGAATCCACAACAGCGCACGCCCCTTCAGGGTCACCTCGCTGCCATCGGGCGCTGTATAAGTGATATCGTCGGCCAGACGGCGGGTCATGGTCTGACCACCCTTCTGGAATTCGGCGGACAGGTCGCCTTTCATCAGGCCAAGCCAGTTGCCGTAGGCTTCGACTTTGTCTTCGGCATCCACGCAAGCCACGCTATCTTCGCAATCCATGATCGCGGAAACCGCACTTTCCAGACGCACATCAGCCAAAAGCGCCTGATCACGGCTGCCAATGGGGTGGGCGCGGTCAAAGACCAGTTCAACATGCAGGCCGTTGTTGCACAGCACGATTGCGTCCGGTGCCTTGGGATTGCCGCGATAGCCGACAAATTTCTCGGGTTGCTTGAGCGGATTGTCATCCACCAGCAACGCACCGTCATGGACATAGTATCGCGATACGTCCGCATGACTTGTGCCTTCGATCGGGAATGCTTCGTCCAGAAAGACTCGGGACCGCGCAACAACACGGGCCCCATGACCACGGTCATAGGGGCCCTTGGGTGGCTGCACGCCCATGGCATCGGTGCCATAGAACGCATCATAAAGGCTGCCCCAGCGGGCATTCGCAGCATTTAACGCAAAGCGTGCATTGGTGATCGGCACCACAAGCTGCGGGCCGGGAACGGTTGCGATTTCAGGGTCGACATTGGTGGTTTCGATGGTGAAATCGTCACCTTCTTCCTGCAGATAACCGATTTCACGCAGGAATGCCTCGTAGGCACCGCGATCCAGCGGTTGTCCGCGTCGCTTGATGTGCCAAGTATCAATGGTTTCTTGCAGTTCATCGCGCGTGGCAAGTGCTGCGCGGTTGCGTGGCGTTATTTCTGCTACCAGCTTTGCAAAGCCTTTCCAGAATGTATCGCTGTCGATACCGATCCCATCCAGAGCCTGCGTGTCAATAAATTCTGCCAGCTCTGTTGCGACCTTCAGACCTTGTTTTTCAATGTGATCCGTCATGACAACGCCCCTTTTTGTATTATGCATACAGCGGCACACAAAGGCCGCGTCCGTACCTGAGGTAATGTGAAAGTTTCCTATAGGCAACTCGGGGTGTCTGCTTTTTTGCTTAATCGTCATCGGCCAAAGGAACTTTCCGCTGGGCTTTGCACCGATCCGAACAATAGCGGACCTCATCCCAGACCTTGGCCCATTTCTTGCGCCACGCGAACGGCCGGCCACAGGTGGCACAGTTCTTTTGGGGAAGATCGGCTTTGCGGCGCATCTTGGGCATGACAAGGCAAGATATGGCAAGGACGGAGTTTTGCAACGATTTTAACACCCCTTGGATTGGCAGTGGCACATCCCGAACCAGAGACCTAGGTTGACGGCAGCCAACCAAGGACCGCCCCATGAAAGATGCAGCCCCGCAGACGATCTACCTGTCCGAATACACACCGCCAGCCTATCTGGTCGATAACGTGCATCTGACGTTCAGGCTTGGAGCCTTGAAGACACGCGTCATCTCGCGCATTGCGTTTCGTCCAAACCCGAATGCGGCAACCAGCGATTTCTTTCTGCACGGCGATGATCTCAAATTGATCAGCGCCAAGATCGACGGACAGAGCATTCAACCGGCGCTAAGTGGTGAAGGACTGCGGTGTGCGGTACCCGACGCTCCTTTCGTCTTTGAGGCCGAGGTCGAGATCAGCCCGGCCGCCAACACGGCGCTTGAAGGGCTTTATATGTCGAATGACATGTATTGCACTCAATGCGAAGCCGAAGGGTTTCGCAAGATCACGTTCTATCCCGATCGTCCCGATGTCATGGCGGTTTTTACCGTACGAATCGAATCCGATCTGCCGGTGCTGCTGTCAAACGGCAATCCGGCACAGGCAGGTGAAGCCTGGGCGGAATGGCATGATCCGTGGCCCAAGCCTGCCTACCTCTTTGCGCTTGTTGCAGGCGATCTTGTCGCGCATTCCGATACGTTCACAACCCGGACAGGACGCCACGTCGACCTGAACATCTGGGTCCGCCCGGGCGGGGACGAAGCGAAATGCGCGTTCGGGATGGCCGCGCTCAAGAAATCCATGAAATGGGATGAAGAGGTCTACGGTCGTGAATACGACCTTGATCTGTTCAACATCGTCGCGGTGGATGACTTCAACGCGGGCGCGATGGAAAACAAGGGGCTGAACATCTTCAATGCCTCCGCTGTCCTCGCCTCGCCCGAGACGGCCACCGACGCCGATTTCGAACGGATCGAAGCGATCATCGCCCATGAGTATTTTCACAACTGGACAGGCAACCGGGTCACATGCCGCGACTGGTTCCAGCTTTGCCTCAAAGAGGGGTTGACGGTTTACCGCGACCAGCAATTTACCGGTGATATGCGCAGTCCTGCGGTCAAACGTATTGACGATGCAATGGTGTTGCGCGCCCATCAGTTCCGCGAAGACAACGGCCCGCTGGCACATCCGGTGCGTCCCGAAAGCTTTGTCGAGATCAACAACTTCTACACGGCGACCGTTTATGAAAAAGGCGCCGAAGTTATCGGGATGCTGAAGCTTGTCGTCGGGGATGAGGCCTATGCCAAAGCTCTCGATCTTTATTTTGAACGACATGACGGTGATGCGGCCACGATAGAAGACTGGCTGCAGGTCTTTGAGGATACGACCGGACGCGATCTGTCACAGTTCAAGAAATGGTATTCACAGGCAGGTACACCACGTCTGACTGTGCGGGATGAATATAAGGACGACACCTACCGCCTGCATTTGCGGCAGGAGACACCCGCGACGCCCGGCCAAAACACCAAAGACCCGCTTTTGATCCCTGTCGCGGTCGGCCTGCTGAACGACAACGGCGCAGAGGTATTGCCGACCACCGTGCTGGAAATGACAAAGGCAGAACAGACATTCACCTTCGATGGCCTTGCAAGCAAACCCGTTCCTTCGATCCTGCGCAATTTCTCGGCCCCGGTGATCGTGACCCATGACAAGTCGAATGCGGAACGCGCCTTTCTGATGGCCCATGACACGGACCCGTTCAACCGTTGGGATGCAGGGCGGACACTTGCCCAAGACCTGCTGGTGCGCATGGTGCGGGATGATCTGGCACCTGATGCAGCCTTCCTTGACGGGCTGGCCAGCTTGCTGCGTGACGATACGCTTGATCCGGCGTTCCGCGCTTTGGCGCTGCGTCTGCCAAGCGAAGGCGACACGGCCCAAGCGCTGTTTGATGCGGGCCACACGCCTGATCCGATTGTCGTCAATCAGGTGCAAGAGGCGCTGACACTGCAAATTGCCCAGCACCTGCAGGACACGCTGCCCCGCATTTACGCCGACATGACCGTGACCGGCCCTTATGCACCTGATGCCGGGCCTGCCGGACAACGTGCGCTTGGCAATGCGGTGCTGGCCCTGATGAGCAGGTTGGACGGCGGCAAACAGGCGTCACGACAGTTTGCCACAGCAGATAACATGACACAGCAACTTGGTGCTTTGCGCGCCCTGCTGCAGACGTCCAAAGGGACGGCGGAACTGGCCGCCTTTGAAAAGCAATGGCAGCATGACCGGTTGGTGATGGACAAGTGGTTCGGCCTGCAGGCCAGCCTTGCATCACCCGAGAACGCAGCACTGACAGCCGAAAATCTGACAAAACACCCTGCTTTCGACATCAAGAACCCGAACCGCTTTCGGTCGGTCTTTGGCGGCTTGAAGGCGAACACCGCGGGGTTTCATCACCCTTCGGGGGCCGCTTATGCGCTATTGGCCGATTGGCTGATCAAACTTGACCCGCTCAATCCGCAGACAGCGGCGCGCATGACGATGTCGTATGACACATGGAAACGGTATGATGCCGATCGCCAAGCCAAGATGCGTTTAGCACTCACACGGATCGCGCAAACGCCCGAGCTGTCACGCGATACCGAAGAAATAGTGACACGTATTCTAGGCTAAACTCTGCCCAACACTTACGCATGTCCAGTAAGCTCTTGCTGTAATTAACCTTTCACGCGAGTGTCGTATCATCGTTACACTAGGCTGCACATTGATATATCATGGAACATCGCATTGACCCGCTGATCGCCGAACGTGCCCCGTGGCTTTACAGTGATCGGCCGGGCACCCGTATAGCCAAAAGGTGTCTGCACCGCCTGCTGGGGTATGAACCGACTGTTTCTCTTGCCAAGACTTTGCAAGATTCATCATCAGAACACATCATGGATACGATGGCTGCGCGGCTGTCAAAGATGGTGACTGCAAGCGGGTTGAGCCATATCCCTGCGCATGGCCCTGCTTTGATCGTCGCCAATCATCCAACCGGAATTGCTGACGGGATCATCCTCAACGGGTTGATCAGCGCGGCACGCCCAGACGCCTATTTCTTTGCCAACCGCGATATTTTGCGGGTTTTTCCGCAAATGGAAACGATGATCGCGCCGGTGGAATGGCGCCAGGAACTGCGCAGCCACGCCAAGACCCGCGAGACGATGGGCTATGTGCGCAAAGCCACCGATGAAGGGCGCCTTGGTGTCATCTTTCCCTCGGGGCGTCTGGCCAAGCGGCGCGGTTTGCGCCTTTATGAGCGGCCATGGATGGCCTCGGCAGCGATGCTGGCGCGCAAATTCGATCTGCCTGTGATTCCGGTCAACATCCAAGCGCGCAATTCCGCACTGTTCTATCTTTTTGATCTGATCCACCCCACGCTGCGGGATATCACGTTGTTCCATGAGACGCTGAACAAAGCCCGACAACCCTTTCGCGTCACGATAGGCGAGCCGATTTCAGCCGCCTCCATCCCGCGCAATTCGGAAGACGGCATCGCGATGTTGCGCAAGGCAGCGCTGGCTTTGGGCGGCAAAGACGCTCCGACGGTGAACCTTGTGTCCACATCCCGCGCGTTGGCCCGTTCCGTCCAGTCGGATTAGGAACTGTGATGCTCTCTTGAAGCTGCCAGCGCCTTCTTTTAAACGAAGGCGACGCCAGACAAAGGAAGCGCCCCATGCTCGACCTCAGCTACACTGCCCCAACCCCCAAAGTGATTGCCGGCGCGACCAGCGATTGGGAACTGGTGATCGGCCTTGAGGTCCACGCGCAGGTTGCGACCAAAGCCAAACTGTTCTCGGGGGCATCGACGCAATTCGGCGCGGAACCCAATAGCAATGTGGCCTTCGTGGATGCGGGCATGCCGGGGATGCTGCCTGTGATCAATGAAGGCTGCGTGGCGCAGGCGGTGAAAACAGGGCTGGGCCTGAATGCACAGATCAATCTTGTGTCGGCCTTTGACCGCAAGAACTATTTCTATCCCGACCTGCCGCAGGGCTATCAGATTTCGCAGCTTTATCACCCCATCGTGGGCGAAGGCGAAGTGCTGGTGGAAATGGGCAATGGCGAGGCGCGCCGCGTGCGTATCGAACGTATTCACCTTGAACAGGATGCGGGTAAATCCATTCACGACATGGACCCGCATATGTCTTTCGTGGACCTCAACCGGACTGGTGTGGCCCTGATGGAGATCGTCAGCCGCCCCGACATTCGCGGCCCCGAAGAAGCGGCAGCCTATGTGCTGAAACTGCGTCAGATCCTGCGCTATCTAGGGACCTGCGACGGCAACATGCAGAACGGCAACCTGCGCGCCGATGTCAACGTGTCGGTCTGCAAACCGGGCGATTATGAACGCTATCAGGAAACGCAGGATTTCAGCCATCTTGGTACCCGTTGCGAAATCAAGAACATGAACTCGATGCGGTTCATCCAGATGGCGATCGACTTTGAGGCGCGCCGCCAGATTGCCTTGATCGAAGACGGGCAAGCTGTTGTGCAGGAAACCCGTCTCTACGATCCCGACAAGAACGAAACCCGTTCGATGCGGTCCAAGGAAGAAGCGCACGACTACCGTTATTTCCCCGATCCCGATCTGTTGCCGTTGGAGATCGAGCAGACTTGGGTGGATGAGATCAAAGCCGCGCTTCCTGAACTGCCGGATCAGAAAAAAGCACGCTTTATCAGTAACTTTGGCCTGTCGGATTACGACGCCTCGGTGCTGACCGCCGAAGTCGTGAATGCTGCGTATTTTGAAAAAGTGGCCGAAGGACGTGACGGCAAGCTGGCCGCCAATTGGGTGATCAACGAACTGTTCGGACGGTTGAAGAAAGAAGACCACGGCATCGAAGACAGCCCCGTGTCGGCAAGCCAGTTGGGAGAGTTGATCGGCCTGATCAAGGCGGGCGACATCAGCGGCAAGATCGCCAAGGAAGTCTTTGACATCTGCTACACAACGGGCCGTGACCCAGCCGAGATCGTCGAGACCGAAGGTATGAAGCAGGTCACTGACACAACCGCGATTGAAGCCGCAGTGGATGAAATCATCGCAGCGAACCCCGCTCAGGTTGAAAAAGCACAGGCCAACCCCAAATTGGTAGGGTGGTTTGTGGGCCAAGTCATGAAATCCACAGGCGGAAAGGCGAATCCAGCCGCAGTGAACCAGATTGTTTCGGCGAAACTGGGGCTATAAGGCCGCAGTTTGATAAACAGTCGCTGCTGGAATGATAGGTGAAGTGATGAGCTACGAATACAAGGTCGTGCCTGCGCCAGTGCGTGGATTGAAGGCAAAGGGTGTGAAGACCGCCGAAGATCGCTTTGCCAACGCCCTTGAAACGGCGATCAATGAACTTGCCTCGGATGGCTGGGACTATATTCGCGCTGATACCTTGCCCTGCGAACAGCGCGAAGGCTTGATGAGCAAGACGACCGTCTACCAAAACATGCTGGTCTTTCGCCGCAAGAAAGCCGCTGCCAAACCGGCGCAAACACTATCGCAACCGCCTTTAGCCGCACCGATGCCAAAGCCCGGCGAGACTGAGATGGTCGAAAAGAAAGCAGTCGCGGCACCAAAATCACCTGCCCCGGCAAGCGACGCTGAGGAAGCACCAGACAAAAGGCCCGGCTCTTCGCCTGACGTCGCTGCCGAATAACTACTGGATATCGATCGCAAGGGCGTGGATGCGCCCGATAATATCTGGTCCCAATGCCGCATGAATGGCGCGGTGCCGCGCAATGCGCGACATATCGTCCAACCCGGGCGCTTTGATCACGATCCGCCAGTGGCTTTCGCCCGAACCATCATCGCCCGCATGGCCTGCATGCAAGGCGCTTTCGTTCTTCACCTCAAGGTGTTGTGGTGCAAGGCTGCCCAATGCATCACGAATTTCTGTTTCAAGTGCCATTATTTTTCGCCTGCCCTCTTCAATCTTTAGCCGCAGAGTTTAATGTATGTCGTCCGAGTCGAAAAGGTAACGCGCCCCATGAAGAAAAATGATCCTTTTGGTTTCGACATGTCCGTGTCGAGTTCGAAGAAAAGAAACCCGCGCGGTCGGCGTGGCATGTCAGGCGCGTCCGAAACATCGACGCGGGTTTGTGACCATGAAGGCTGCCAAGAGGCGGGCAAGTACCGCGCGCCAAAATCTCCGGATGTTTTGGACGACTATTTTTGGTTCTGCCAGCAGCACGTGCGCGAGTACAATTTGAAATGGAACTTCTTTGACAGCACGTCCGAAGCTGAAATGGCTGCACAGATGGACAGTGATCGTGTCTGGGAACGTCCAACCAAACCCTTCAAGCGCACGGTCGAAGAAGCGGCGTGGGCGCGACTTGGCGTTGATGATCCGCATCAGGTACTGGGTGAAAATGCAACCCGCAATCCCGGCCGCGGCGCTGCGGCTGGACGCAAATTACCCCCGACAGAGCGTCGCGCCGTCGAGATACTGGAAGCCAAGGACAACATGTCCAAGCAAGAGATCCGCAAGGCTTACAAGGCTTTGATCAAGGTCCTGCACCCTGACATGAGCGGTGGCGACCGCAGTCAGGAAGAACAACTGGCAGAAGTTGTCTGGGCATGGGACCAGATCAAGGTCAGCCGCAATTTTCGCGAGAAGGATTAAAGGCGCCCTCAGGCACCTTTAATGTCGCGTGTCTTGGACGGCTGCTCAGTTGCGTCCATAAAGCTGCGCGCGAGACAGGCTGCTCAGCTGGGATGCGACACTGCGGTCCACCTCCCGATCAAGCGCATAAGCGCGCTCTTCGGCCAGAATGGACATAAGGTAATGCGCGCCCAACATGCCAGCGAACCAGATCGCCGCCAACCAAGGTTTAGCGATGAACGCGGACAGAAGCATTATCGCACCATACATTGTTCCTTCGAACGGCACTGTCAGAGTTCCGGCGATCACAGCACCGATAGCCGCAATGGCCACGCTGCCGACGATGGCGCGCGCGAAGCCCAACATTGCTGCACCACCCATCCATCCACGCGCAAGGTAAAGCGCCACGCCACCGCTCATCGCGCCGGAAATCGCCACCCAGTACACGAAATTGG